>JBBIVG010000161.1:0-7542 GCA_037439865.1 Nevskiaceae bacterium | reverse complement strand
GCGCGAGCGGCGCGATGTCGGCGCGCCGCTCCCGCAGCGGCGGCAGGTGCACGGGGAATGCAGCGATGCGGAAGTAGAGATCGCTGCGGAAGCGCTCGGCGCGCACGAGCTCGACCAGGTTGCGATGCGTGGCCGCTATCAGGCGGAAGTCCGCGTGCAGGGGCTCGATGCCGCCGACTCGCCGGAATGCCCCCGTCTCGAGCAGCCTCAGCAGCTTGACCTGCAGGCCGAGCGGAATATCGCCCACCTCGTCGAGGAACAGCGTGCCGCCGGCGGCCGCTTCGACCAGGCCCGTCTTGCGCGCCAGTGCGCCGGTGAACGCCCCGCGCTCATGGCCGAACAGCTCGCTCTCGAACAGCGTCTCGGCGAGGCCCGAGCAGTCCACTGCCACGAACGGCGCATGCGCGCGTGCGCTCGCTTCGTGGATCGCGCGGGCGACCATTTCCTTGCCGGTACCGGTCTCGCCGAGCAGCAGGACGGACGTGTCGGTGGGTGCGACTCGCGAGACGAGCGCCAGCATGCGGGCGAAGGCGGGAGCCCGCCCCACGAGGCCGGCGCCCGGGTCCGCGTCACTGGCGGAAGGCAAGGCCTGCATGCGCTCGACGAAGAGATTGGTGCGCCCCGACGGCCCCTGCAAGGGGGTCAGTTCGACCTGGACGTGCTCGTCGCCACGGGGAGTCCGGTGCACGTGCAGTGCCCGCTCCACGCCGCCCGTGGCGCGTGCCGTGCGGAGGGGGCAGGACTCGCCCGCTTCGTCGCAGGGGCGGTCGAAGCCGTGCGACACCTCGTGGCAGCGCCGGCCGAGTGGCGCGACGCCACCGGTGTAGCTCTCCCGGTACGCGCGGTTAGCCGCCACGATCCGGTAGCCGGAGTCGACGACGATGCGGGGCTCGGGCAGCTCCTCGAGGAACGACCCGAGTTCCCTGGGCACCTTGCGTCGAACGCCGGTCGCGGCCATGCACGACTCCGTTGGCAGTACTGACGCATCGTATGCCAGCAATGGCAGCTGGTGCAGTCCGGATTGGTACGCACATCCCACGGTGCACGGATCGCAACGCATTGATCGCGCAGGGGTGCCGCCCGGCCGCCGCCGCTGGCACGCCGCGTGCATGCTCACAGTCGACGAAAAGATTAGAAATGCCTCAAGTAGCAAAAACTAATGGATTGCGCAGCCGCGCGTGCCCGGCGACGGGCAGGCGGCTTGCACGGACTCCAGGAGCGGTCTCATGAAATCGACGAAACCTCGTGCGCGTGCGCTCGGCGTGCTCGCGCTCTCAGTGCTGGCAGGTGCGTTCCTCGCGGGTTGCTCGGGTGATGATGGCAAGACCGGCGCGACGGGGGCCACCGGCGCGACCGGCGCCACGGGCGCCACCGGATCGACGGGCCTCAACTGCTGGGACCTGAACGGCAATGGCGTGGCCGACCCCGCGACCGAGGACACGAACAAGGACGGCAAGGTCGACGTCTACGACTGCCGCACGACGTCCGGCGCCTACGACGTCGTCGGGCTGCACAAGGGCTACTTCACCGAGAACACCTACACCGGCACGACGCAGTGCCTCAACTGCCACGGCAAGACCGGTGACGACGTCATGAAGACCGCCCACTGGAAGTGGGAAGGCGTCGTCTCGGGCATCAAGGGCTTCGAGGGCACGATTCACGGCAAGAAGGACATGATCAACAACTTCTGCCAGGCCGTGCCCGGCAACGAAGGGCGCTGCTCGCAGTGCCACGTCGGCTACGGCTGGCAGGACAAGACCTACAACTTCGCCAACCCGAAGAACATCGACTGCCTCGCCTGCCACGACCAGACCGGCACGTACAAGAAAGTGGCCGCGCCGACCGCAACCCAGCCGGTCGCGGGCGGGCCCGACATGACGGCGGAGGCGCTGCAGAAGGTGGCGCAGAGCGTCGGCATGAACGGCGGCATTCCGCCGCGCTCGACCTGCGTGTTCTGCCACAGCCGCGCCGGCGGTGACGACAACGTGAAGCACGGGGACATCTCGACGCGCATGGCGCTCCTGCCGCCGGCCGACCCGAACGCGGACCCGACAACCTATCTCGCACGCACCGAGGACGTGCACATGGGTGTGGATCCGAAGGCCACCGGGACGCAGAAGAAGGGCGGCAACATGCTTTGCGTCTCCTGCCACCAGGTGAAGAAGGACGCCTCCGGCAACATGATCGACCACGGCATCGGTGGCTTCATGTTCCACTCGGTGGACGAGGGCGTGATGAAGGACTGCACGGACTGCCACTCGGCGAGCGTCCACGTCGGCACGTCGGTCGAGAACATCGTGCGCACGCACGACCGTCTCGCGTGCCAGGTCTGCCACATCCCGGCGATCGCCCGCAAAGTCTCCACCTACACCGACTGGCGCTGGTCGATGGCGGGTTCCGACACGCGTCCGGCCGGGTGCGCGGCCGAGCCGGTCGGCACGGGCAATCGCCCGACCTACAGCAAGCTGAAGGGGTGCTTCACCTGGGCGACCAACGTGCGCCCGACGCTGCGTTATTACGATGGCAAGTGGAACCGCGTGATCGTCGGCTTGAACGACAAGTACACGAAGCTGCCGATGGACCTCGGCTCGCCGACCGCCACGTACAAGGATGCGGCCGCGAAGATCTATCCGTTCAAGAAGATGACCGGCAACCAGGCGTTCGACAAGAACAACAAGACGGTGCTCGTGCCGCACCTGTGGGGAACGGTCACCGGCTCCAACCCCTACTGGAGCAGGTTCGACTGGAACCTCGCACTGCAGGACAACGCGATCTACCTGCCCGCGTATCACACCGGCACGCCGGTCTACACGGGTCAGTACGAGTTCCTGGACACCGTGATGCTGCTCAAGGTCGACCACGAGGTTGCACCGAAGGAGCAGGCGTTCGGTCGGAACAACGGCTGCACGGATTGCCATTTCAGCAACCAGATCGACTGGCCGGCCCTGGGGTGGACCAAGGACCCGGCCAGCGGAGGCACGCAGACGCTTCCCTGATTGACCCCCTGGGCGTCTGTGATGACGCCTTGCGCCCGCGTCTCTGACGCGGGCGCATTTTATCTACCGGCGCTCAGCGCGCTGCATTCGCCTTCGCGTCGAGCGCCTCCCAGCGCTCGTACGCCGAGGCGAGCAGGCTCTCGAGTTCCTCGCCGCGCTGGCGATCGGCCTTGATCCGGTCCGGTCCCTGCTTGTGGTAATCGCCGCGGCTCATGCGCTCGGTGAGGTCGCGCTGCTCGGCCTCCAGTGCCTCGATCTGCCCCGGCAACTGCTCGAGCTCGCGCGATTCCTTGTAAGAGAGCTTGGTGCGCCTGGGGACATTCTCCTTTTCCGCAAGAGCCGGAAAAGGAGAATGTCCCCTGTCCGCAGGCTTCGGCCTCGGCCGCTGTTCCAGCCAGTCGCTGTAGCCGCCGACGTACTCCTTCCACCGTCCGTTGCCCTCCGCCGCGAGCGTCTGCGTCACGACGTTGTCGAGGAACGCACGGTCGTGGCTCACCAGCAGGACCGTGCCGGGATAGTCCTGCAGCGTGGTTTCCAGCAGCTCGAGCGAGTCGATGTCGAGGTCGTTCGTGGGCTCGTCGAGCACCAGCACGTTCGCCGGTCGCGCGAAGAGGCGCGCGAGCAGCAGCCGGTTGCGCTCGCCACCGGAGAGCATCTTCACGGGCGAATCGGCGCGCTGCGGCGGGAAGAGGAAGTCGCCGAGGTAGCTCACGACGTGCTTGCGCTCCGCGCCGATCTCGACCCAGTCCGAGTTCGGGCTGATGGTATCGGCGACGCTCCGCTCGGGATCGAGTTGCGCACGCAACTGGTCGTAGTAAGCGACCTGGATGTTGGTGCCGAGGCGTACCGTGCCGGCATCCGGCGCCAGATCGCCGAGGATCAGCTTGAGCAGAGTGGACTTGCCCGCGCCGTTCGGCCCGACGAGGCCGATGCGGTCGCCGCGCATCACTCGCATCGAGAGGTCGCTGACGATGGTGCGGTCGCCGAAGCGCTTCGACACGCCCTCGAGTTCCGCGACGAGCTTGCCGGAGCGCTCACCCGCGTCGAGCGTGAGCTTCACGCTGCCGAGCCGTTCGCGGCGCGCCGCGCGCTCGCGCCGCAGCCCCTCGAGGCGCCGCACCCGACCCGCGTTCCGCGTTCGACGGGCTTCCACCCCCCGGCGGATCCAGGCCTCTTCCTGCTCCCAGAACTTGTCGAAGTGCCGGTGCTCGATCGCCTCGATGGCGAGCTGCTCGGCCTTGCGGCGTTCGTAGGCCGCGAAATTCCCGGGATAGGAACGCAGCAGCCCGCGGTCGAGTTCCACGATCCGCGTCGCGACGCGGTCCAGGAACGCGCGATCGTGCGTGATGACGATCGCGGCGGGCCCCTTGAGCAACAGGTCCTCGAGCAGCGTGATGCCGTCGATGTCGAGATGATTGGTCGGCTCGTCGAGCAACAGCAGCTGCGGCTCGAGCGCAAGGGCAAGGGCCAGCGCGGCCCGCTTCGTCTCGCCGCCGGAGGCGGCGCGCGGATCGAGTTGCTCATCGAGCCCGAACCGGTGCAGGAACTCGACGAGGCGCACCTCCACCTGCCAGCGCCGCCTGTCGTCGGCGATCCGGTCGAATCCGCCACGCATGGCCAGGCTTTCTCGCAGCGTCGCTGCGGCCGGAAGGGCGGATTCCTGCTCCACGAGCACCACGCTGAGCCCGTCGCGTCGCCTGACCTCGCCGCCGTCGAGTGGCTGCTGTTGCGCAATGACCTTGAGGAGGCTCGACTTGCCGGTTCCGTTGCGGCCGATGAGGCCGATCCGCTCGCCGGGTTGCACGGTCATGGCGGCCCGATCGAGCAGCGGGTGCAGCCCGTAGGCGAGTTCGGCGTCGATGAGCGTCACGAGTGACATGAGGCCGCGAAGCATCGCACAGCCAGCCGACCGAGGTCGCGTCATCCGGAACAAGACTCATTCTGCGCTGCAGTCGTCGCGTCTTCGGCAAACCCTCATGAATTTCTGCAGGACGCGCGGTAGTCATCTGTTCCCGGTACCGCACAGTTTCAAATCGCGCAAAGACGGGTGCGGACGAGGGGGAGCACCGTGGACGATCGAACCGCTCGTCTCGAGGGCATCGTTGAGGAACTGCGGCTGACGATACTGTCGCTGCAGCAGCGGGTGGACCTGCTGGAGTCGAACCGCCCGGTCGCCGCGGCGGCCGAGGACGCGACCAGGGCGCACCGCCAGGCCGAGTCCGCCGCAAAGGCCACCCGCAACCCCTACGATCCCATCGCGATCCTCTCGCTCGTCGGCCGGCTCTTCCTCGTCCTCGCAGGCGCATTCTTCCTGCGCGCCATGACGGAGTCGGGGGTGCTGCCGCCACCGATCGGCCTGTCGATCGGCTTCGCCTACGGCCTCTTGTGGCTGTTCTTCGCGGATCGCTCGGGCGCCCGCCGACAGGTGCCGAGCGCCGTATTCCACGCGGCCGGCACGGCGATGGTCGCGTTCCCGCTGCTGGTCGAAGCGGTGACCAAGTTCAAGGTGCTCCACGGACCGGGCAGCGTGATTGCCGTCTCGGTGCTGACCGTCGCGCTGCTGCTGGTGGCGTGGCACCAGCGGCTGCGTGCCATCGGGTGGATCACCGTGCTCGGGGCGCTGCCCACCAGCGCTGTCCTGATGTCACAGACTGGCGCTGTCGCGGAATTCGCCTGTTTTCTGATCGCACTCGGGATGGTGACGCTGTGGTTCGGGTACTCCCTCGATTGGTGGGGGCTGCGATGGCCGACGGCGCTGGCCGCCGACGTCGCGGTGGTGGGCGTGACGCTCCGGGTGCTGGCGCCCGAGCAACCTTACGCGCCGCAGGTGGCCATGCTCCTGCAGCTGCTGCTGCTGGGTGCCTACGTGCTGAGTATTGCGACCCGCACACTGGTCCGCGGCCGCAACGTCGTGCCGTTCGAGGTGGCGCAGACGGCGGCGGCATTGGTCGTCGGGTTCGGCGGTGCGCTGTACCTGGCGCAGGTGACGGGAATTCTTCCCGCAACGATCGGAGTAATCAGCCTGGCCCTCGGCGCGGCGTGCTACGGCGTGGCCGTCGTGTTTCTCGACAGGCGCAAGGACAAGGGGGGCAACGTCTATTACTACACGACCCTCGCGCTGGTGCACGTGATCGCGGGTTTCATCCTCGTGCTCGGCGAGCCGTGGCTCGGGATCGTGCTCGCGGTCCTCTCAGTCATCGCGGCCGCTCTCTGGGCTCGGTTGGGACGGTCCTTCATGCTGGTGCACGCCGCGGCGTACCTGCTGGCGGCGGGCATCGCTTCCGGCGCCCTGCTGTATTGCCTGACGGTGCTCGCCTCGGCAAAGCTTGGACCATGGTCGCTGCCCGGCGTCGCCGTCCTCGCAGTGTCGGCCGCGGGCGCCGCGGCCGCATGGCTCGCCGCGTCGCGACGCAGTGCGACGGGTGAAGAGATCCTGAGCGGGCTGCGGCTGGTCATCATCCTGGTCTTTTTCGCCGCAGTGACCGCCACCGTGGTCGGCTACGCCGGACCGCTCGTCGGGCGGATGTCCGATGGCACGGTCAACCCGGGCGTTCTGGCGACGGTCACGACCGTCGTGCTTTCGGTGGCCACGCTGCTGACGGCCTGGGGTGGGCGCCAGGCCCGCTTCCGTGAGTGGTCGTGGCTCGTGTATCCCCTCCTCATCACCATCGGCCTGAAGATGGCGGCCCAGGACTTCAAGTACTCGCGCCCGTCGACGCTGTTCATCGCAATGGCCCTCTTCGGCGCGGCACTGATCGTTGCGCCTCGTCTGCGGCGTGCGGGCGCATAGGTAGAAGCGCGTAGTGGAATGAACGAGTGCCCGTGCTGCAGCGCGGCGAGGATCATTCGCCCCGTGCGCCAATAAGAGGGAGTGCACGGTCATGCCCATGCGCCGTCTGCCGCGGTTTTCCTTGCTGTCCGGTCTCGTTCTCTGCGTCGGGCTCCTCGCGGGTCCGCTGGCGGCGCGAGCCGACGATGCCGCGTGCCTGAAGTGTCACGAAGACGTCAAGCTCAATTCCCCGCCGCACGCGGAGAAGACCTGCGTCGACTGTCATACGAACATCACGCCCGAGCACAAGGGCGCGTTGCCGGACGACCAGAAGCTGACGGGCAACCAGATCTGCGCGGGTTGCCATGGCATGGCCGCGAAGCAGCTCCCGAAAAGCGTGCACGCGGAGCATACCTGCAAGAAGTGCCATGGCCCGGGTCACGACGTCGATGCCACGACCAGCCCGGATTCGCGCCTCTCGCCGGTCAACCAGCTGAAGACCTGCGGCAAGTGCCACGACGAGGTGGTACCGGGCTTCGAGGAGAGCGTGCACGGCAAGGGCCTGCTCAAGTCCGGCCTGGTCGGTGCGGCCCCTTCCTGCAGCAGCTGCCACGGGTCGCACAGCATCCAGAAGAAGGACGACCCCAAGGCCAGGACGGGCCACGCGAAGGTCCCGGACACCTGCGGCTCGTGCCATGAGCTGGTGCTGAAGCAGTGGCAGGACGAGAGCACGCACGGCGCGCTCTGGAAGGAAGGCAAGGACGGCCCGGTCTGCAC
>JBBIVG010000160.1:2234-7595 GCA_037439865.1 Nevskiaceae bacterium | reverse complement strand
CGCTCGGATGCCAGCGGCTCGCCGGTTGCTGCGGTTCGTACGATGGGATCGAGCGCCGCGGCCAGGAGCTCCGGGGGCGGTATCTGTAGCGCGTCGCACACGTCCACCATCCGCGCCAAGTGCAGCCAGTTTCCGGCCGCATAGGCGCGGCTTGCTCGATTGAGCCAGGCGCGTTCGCGTTCAAGGTATGGCGCGTCCCAATCGTGGTAGATGCGCGTCGCGAGCGCCCACGCCTGCGCTGGGCTCATGCGTGCCGCCTGTGTCGCGCGCCTCTTCACGGCGCCGCCCTCTTCTGCGCCGCGACGAGCTTGCCGACGTGCGCGGCCCACTTGTGCCAGGCCTCGCGCTTCTCGTCGGTGTAGTCGTGCACGTCGTACACGCCCACGAGCCCGCTGCGCGCGCTGCGGTGTCCGAGCGTGAGCTCGGCGACGGCCTGCGAGACGCCGAGCGCCGCGAGGCCTGAGCGCATGTAGCGGCGGAGGTCGTGCAATACCCAATCCTTGACGCCTGCGGCTGCGTACACGCGGTCCATCGTGGCGTGCTGGAAATCGAACGGCTTGCGGTCGCGCCGGCCCCAGAAAACGTGCGGATTGCCCTCGAGCACCGGCTGACGCTGAATCGCCGCGATGGCCTGCGGCGCGAGTTCGATCACGAACGGCTCGAGGTCGCGCCCGCCGGTCTTGCGGCGCTCGGGTGGCAGCGTCCAGGCGCCGGCCTCGAGGCCGAGCTCGGCCCACTGCATGCCGGTCACTTCGCGGCGCCTGGCGCCGGTCAGCACGAGCAGTTGGAATGCGCCGAAGGCGGGATCGCCCTCGGCCTCGAATGTCTGCCAGAGCTTCAGCATTTCCGCGTCGGTCAGTCGGCGATGCCGGACGCGCCGCCCGCCGGTGACGCGGAGCCGGTTTCGGGCCGGATTGCTCTCGACCCACTCGCGCTCATACGCCCAATTGAAGAAGCTCGACAGGATTGCCATGAATTGCTCGGCCGCGCCGGGCTTGATGCTGTCGGCGACGGCCATCACGTCGGCCCGGCGCACCGCCGCGACGGGGGTCGAGCCGAGCGCCTCGACGGCCGTCCGTGCCGCGGGCGACAGTGCGACGCGGGCCGATTCGACGCCCTCGACGTAGGTCGAAATGATGCCCGCGACTTTCTCGGCGTACCGGGGGCGCCACTTGCCGGTGGCGCTTACGTTCTCGTGCCACGTCCGCATGGCCGCATGCAGCGCCGTGCCGCTGCCGTGCTTCGCCAGGTGCGTCACTTTCGAGAGCCGTGCCCGCGCCACGTCGCGCGCGTCATCCACCGAGACGGCCGGCCACTGGTCGAGCGTGACGCGCGGCTTGCGGCCGTTCGCCTCGCGCCACTGGATCACGTAGGAGGTCCGGGTCGGCGTGAACCGGACGCCGAAGCCTTGCAGCAGGTCATCCCAGAGAAACGACTGCCCGCTCGACGGCCGCGGGTGCTTGCGGATGAGCTTGTCCGAGAGTCGCATTTGTGTGGGTAGGCTTGCGCCACCTTGTAACCGGCTACGCGGAACCGGGGTCCGGCGGGGTCGCGGGGTGCGCCCTCGCTGTAGGATATTCTACAGCAGAAACAGGGACTTTCGGACGTTTTAGGAAAGGCTCGAACAGGCCGGGATCGGCCCAAGCCTACATCGTGTGCGTGGGCTTGTCGCCGCCGAGCGCGCCGGCGAGGTATGCCTCGATCTTGCGCTGGGTGTTGCCGCGGTCCTGCTCGCTGAACTGGACGCCGATGCCGGCCGTCCGCTTGCCCTGCGCGCCCTTGGGCGTCATCCAGATCACGCGACCGGCCACCGGCAGCTTCTCGTCCTCGCCCATGAGGTTGAGCAGCATGAACACCTCGTCGCCGAGGCGATAGTTGCTGCTGGTGGGGATGAAGAGCCCGCCGTTCTTCACGAACGGCATGTAGGCGAGGTACAGCGCGCTCTTGTCCTTGATGGTGAGCGTGAGCAGTCCTGGCTTGTTGGGTTGCCTGATCGCGGCCATTACCTCACTCCTGCGCGCCCGAACGTGGCGGCGAGCTCGACGAGCAGCGCCTCGACCAGCAGTTGCGGGGCCGATGACGACCCGTCCAGCAGCCGGCGCACCTCGCGCACCCGGTCCATCATGCGGAACGCGGCGCTTATGTTCACTTCGGCTGCCGTCCTTTGCAACACGGCGCCCCCGCGAACCGTGAGCTGGTTCCCATTCGGGAGCATCCGCGAGCGGACCAGTTGCCCCAGCCAGCCGTCCAGCCAGTCGAGCCGGACCGGCAGGCCCTCGCCCATCATGTCCGCCGCGGTCGCCGTGGCTTCGCTCCGGCCCGCGACGAGTGCCTCGAGCAGGCCGTACATCTGTCCTTCGAGCGACTCGAAGTGCGGCGCGAGCTCGATGGCCCTGAGCGGCGCTCCGCCGGCGACGTCGAGCAGGCCTGGCGGTACCGGTCCTCCGAGCTCGCGCCCGAGCCAGTCGAGTGCGGCGGGGACCGGCGGGCGCGCGATCTCGATGCGCTGGCAGCGGCTGCGCAGGGTCGCGAGCAGCCGCGACGGCCGCGGTGTCACGAGCACGAGCAGCGTGCGCGGCGCAGGCTCCTCGAGGGTCTTGAGCAGCGCGTTCTGCGCCGCCGTCGTCATGGCCTGCGCCGGCGCGACGATCGCGATGCGGTAGCCGCGCCGCATGCTCGTCATGCCGAGTTGCTCGCAGGTCTCCCGCACCTGGTCCACCGAGATCGACTTCTTGTCCTCGAGGCGCCGCAGCCAGTGCAGGTCCGGATGCGACCCCGCCTGGCTCAGCGCGCAGTCCGCGCACTCGCCGCAGGCCTCGAGCGAGGAACCGCGCCCGGTGCAGAAGAGTGCGGCCGCAAGCGCAGCGGCGAAGCGCTCCTTGCCTACGCCCGCCGGGCCGTGCACCAGGATCGCGTGCGGAAGGCGGGAACCCGCCACCGCGGCCTCAATGCGGGCGCAGGCCGCGTCGTGCCACGGCAGCATGACGATCGGCAGCGGCGGGTGGACGATCTCCTCGGCCATCAGCGTCCCGGGACCAGTTCGCCGAGCAGCGCGCGAATCTGCTGCTGCACGGCATCGACGCCCGCGCTGGCATCCACGACCCGGATTCGCCGCGGCTCCCGGGCGGCGCGTGAAAGATAGGCCTCGCGCACGCGCTCGAAGAACTCGCGCTGCTCGGTCTCGAACCGATCCGGACCGTTTGCGCCGTTGCGTTCGCTCGCGCGCTCGAGGCCCGTCTCGACCGGTGCATCGAGCAGCAACGTGAGGTCCGGCCAGTAAGCCGGGTGGACCGCTTGCACCAGTGCGTCGATATGGGTGAGCGGCATGCCTCGGCCGCCGCCCTGGTAGGCATAGGTTGCGTCCGTGAAGCGGTCGCAGAGCACCCAGTCGCCCCGTGCGACGGCCGGGCGCACGAGATTCTCGAGATGTGTGGAGCGGGCCGCGAACATGAGCAGGAGTTCGCAGGACCCGGGCATCGGTTCGTCGCCGCGCTCGAGCAGGATCTGCCGCAGTCGCTCGGCGCGCGGCGTGCCGCCCGGCTCGCGGGTCAGCACGACCTCGATGCCCTGCTGCCTCAGCCAGGTGGCGCTCGCGGCAATCTGCGTGGACTTGCCCACGCCTTCGCCGCCCTCGAAAGTGATGAATCGACCCTTCACGTCAATGCCCCGAGTTCTGCTGCCTGTAGCGCTTCAGGTACTCCGCCACCGCCCGCTCGTGCTCGGCGAGCGACTTCGAGAACGCATGGCTGCCGTCCGGCAGCCCGGTCGCGACGAAATAGATCTCGCCGCGCTCGTCCGGACGGACCGCGGCAGCGAGCGCGGCGGCGCCCGGCATCGCGATCGGCGTCGGCGGCAGGCCGGCGCGCGTGTACGTATTGTACGGGCCGTCGCGCTCGAGGTCCGACCGGCGCAGGTTTCCGTCGAAGCCGGGGCCGAGGCCGTAGATGACGGTCGGGTCGGTCTGCAGCCGCATGCCCCGGCGCAGGCGCTCGACGAACACGCCGGCGATGCGCGGCCGCTCCGCGGGCAACGCCGTCTCCTTCTCCACGATGGACGCAAGGATGAGCGCCTCGTACGCCGTCTCGAACGGCAGGCCGGGCGCGCGGTCGTTCCATGCGCGCTCCAGCTCCAGGCGCATCCGGCCGCGGGCCTGGCCGAGCAGTTCGAGGTCCGTCGTCCCCTTCGAGAAGACGTACGTGTCCGGAAAGAACAAGCCCTCCGGCGACTCCCGGTGCTCGCCGAGCCGTTTCAGGATCGTCGCGTCGTCCGATCCGGCCAGCGTCTTGCGGAGTACGTGATCGCGCTCGATCGCGCGGCGCAGGTCGTGAAACGTCCAGCCCTCGACGATCGTCAGCGCATGCCGCACGACGGCGCCCGACTCGAACAGCGCCAGCAGGCTGCGCGGGGTCGTGCCCGATGGAATGTCGTACTCGCCCGCCTTGATGCGCGAGTCCGCACCGGTCAGTCGCGCGTACACCGCGAGGAGCTTCGGGTGCTCGAGGTGCCCGCGTCGTTCGAGTTCGCGTGCAGTGTGGGTCAGCGGCTCGCCGCGCGCGATTTCGATGCGGACCGACGGCGGGCCGATCGCGAGCGGCGTCGCAAGCCAGCGCTGGAAGAACAACCAGCCGCCGAGCAGCGCCAGCAGACCGGCCAGTGCGGCGGCTGCCGTGAGCCGCCCTCGCTTCAAGCACCGGCCCCGTTGGCGCGCGGAATCAGGGTCCGCGTGATCTCGCCGACCGGCCACTGGCGCACGCCCATGAGTTCACGCACCGGCCGGATGCCGATGACGGCATTCGTAACGAAGACTTCCCGGGCGACGTCGAGGGCTTCCGGTCGTACGTCCTCGACGGAGGTTGGAATGCCGAGGTCGCGCGCGGCCGCCAGCACCACCTGCCGCATCACGCCTGAGACGCCGCAGTCGCGGATGTCCGGCGTGACGAGGCGGCCGTCCAGCACGAGGAATACGTTTGCGGCCGTCGCGCAGACCAGGCGCCCGTCCATCGAAAGCATCAGGCCTTCGCCAATCTCCGGGTCGTCCCATTCCGCGCAGGCCATCACCTGCTCGAGGCGATTCAGGTGTTTCAGGCCCGCGAGCAGCGGGTTCTGGCCGAGTCGCGTCTGGCAGATCCGCACCACGAGCGGTGGCTGCGTGTCGCCCCGCGGGCGGGGCGCCATCGAGGTGACGATACGGGTGATCGTCGGGTCGGCCGGGGGCCGGTAGCCGCGTGGTCCCGCGCCGCGCGTAACCATGAGCTTGACCGTCGCGCTGCCGATGCCTTCGAGGACGCGGCTGCACTCCTCGGCGAGGACGCCCGTGGACGGCATTGGCATGCGCAGTCGACGGCAGCCTTCCTCGAGCCG
>JBBIVG010000160.1:0-2216 GCA_037439865.1 Nevskiaceae bacterium | reverse complement strand
AAGTGCAGGTCGAGGTTGCGGACCTTGCCATCGGTGGCGGCCATGGTTTCGAACAGGCCGTCGCCGTACAGGAAACCGCGGTCGTCGGCCGAGATGCGCGCCGACTCCGTCCCGTTGATGAGCCGTGAACCGATCATGTGTTTCCCCCGAGCGCGCGCAGCAGGCCCGCGGCCTTCGCGCGTGTCTCTTCGAGCTCGGCGACCGGCTGCGAATCCGCCACGATGCCGGCCCCCGTGCGAAAGTCGATGCGCTGCCCCGACACGGTCAGGGTGCGGATCAGGATGTTGAGGTCGAGCGACCCGTCCACGCCAAGATAGCCCATCGAGCCCGTGTATGCGTCGCGCGGACCGGATTCGAGGTCAGCCAGGAGCTGCATGCAGCGCACCTTCGGGCAGCCCGTGATGGTGCCGCCCGGGAACACCGCGGCGATCGCCTGGCCGGGGGTGATGCCCGGGCGCAGCTGGCCGCGCACGTTCGAGACGATGTGGTGCACGGTGGCGTAGGTCTCCACGGTCATGAATTCGTCCACGTGCACGCTGCCTCCTCGGCAGATCCGCCCGAGATCGTTCCGCTCGAGGTCCACGAGCATCACGTGCTCGGCCCGTTCCTTCTCGTTCAGCACGAGTTCCTGCTTGAGCGAATCGTCCGCAGCCGAAGTGTGGCCGCGCGGGCGCGTGCCCGCAATCGGGCGGGTGCTCGCCGCACCGTCGCGGACCTGCAGGAGTCGCTCCGGAGAGGAACTCAATACGCTGAAGCCCGGCAGCGCGGCGATTCCGGCGAACGGGGCCGGGTTCGCGGAACTCAGTCGCCGGTACAGGTCCGCGGCCTTGCGGCCTGCCGCGAGCGTGGCCGACCAGCCGCGCGAGAGGTTCGCCTGGTACACGTCGCCGCGCCCGATCGCCTCGAGCACGGCTTCGACCCTTGCGATGAAACGCGCCGGATCCTCCTCCTCGACGGTGCCCGACAGGAGCGGGCCGCTCGCTGCGTCCGCGGCCGGTGATCGACTCAGGTCGCGTTCGAGTTGCGCACCCAGACGCTGCACCTCGTCTCCCTCGGCCACGACGGTCGCATCGCCTGTGAGCCGGTCGCGGACGATCGCGCCGCGCATGCGCCAGGCAACCGCGCGCGGATAGCGCGGCGTCGGGAATACCACGGTCGGTTCGATCTCACGTGCGAGTTCGTAACCGAGATACAGGAACCACCCACCGGCGAACGGAGCCGCTCGCGGCGATTCGAGCGCACGCCGTTCGGCGAGAAACCAGTCGTCCAGGGCATCGAGGAAACGGTCGGTTGCCGATGCGGCGCGGCCTTCGAGTCCTCCGTCCGCCCGCTGTACCAGGGTCTCGCCCGGCAGCGCCAGCAGCACGTCGAAGCGACCGAGCGGCGCGTCACCGCCGGCGCTTTCGAGCAGCACCGGGTAGCGATCGGGAAAGCGCGCATGCAGCCCGGGAAGCGCGTCCTCGGGCAGGGCCGCCCGTGGCTGCGTCACTGCGGGGCGCGGAAGACGAGACTGCCGTTCGTGCCGCCGAAGCCGAACGAATTGGACAGCGCGATGCGTACCTTTGCACGTCGCGCGGCGCCCGGCACGTAGTCGAGGTCGCAGGCCGGGTCCGGGTTCTCGAGGTTGATCGTCGGCGGGAGGATGCCGTCGCGGATCGCGAGGATCGTGAAGATGGCTTCCACCACGCCGGCCGCCCCGAGCAGGTGGCCCGTCATCGATTTCGTGGAACTCACGGCCAGCCGGTAAGCGTGATCGCCGAAGGCGCGCTTGATCGCGATGGTCTCCACCCGGTCACCCAGCTCGGTCGAGGTGGCATGCGCGTTGATGTACTGCACGTCCGCAGGATTCACACCGGCGTCGCGAATGGCGTTCGTCATTGCAAGGCGTGCGCCCTCGCCGTCTTCGGGCGGCGCGGTGATGTGGTAGGCGTCACCGCTCATGCCGAAACCCGCGAACTCCGCATAGATTGTCGCGCCACGGGCCCGGGCATGCTCGTACTCCTCGAGGACGATCGCGCCCGCCCCCTCCGCCATCACGAATCCGTCGCGATCGCGGTCCCAGGGCCGGCTGGCGCGCGCTGGCTCGTCGTTGCGGGTCGAAAGGGCGCGAGCCTGGCCGAAGCTGCCGAGGCCGAGCGGCGTGAATGCGGATTCCGCGCCGCCCGCGACCATCACATCCGCGTCGCCGTACTGGATCGTGCGCGCGGCGATGCCGA
>JBBIVG010000159.1:0-7638 GCA_037439865.1 Nevskiaceae bacterium | reverse complement strand
TCCTCCGTCTGGGCAGGGACGTCGAGGGTGGGACGACTCGAGCGCGACAGCCAGCGCTGTGCGCATCCGCGGCCGGAGCCGCACGACCCACACGCCGCCCGGTCCTCGCAGGCGAGACGCGCGCGCCCATCGGCGACCACGATTACCCGGGCGGTCGCCTCCATCAGCGGGGCGGCGGAGATTCCGCCGTCGACGGGCCCGCTGCCGGCACGACCGAAGTCGCGATGTCGCGGACGGTCGCTAGCGGCACCTCGCCCACCGCCGTGACGACGTGACCGTTCACGATGGTGGAGAACGCGTTGGCGGAGCCGACGGTCGACGACTGGGGCGGCGACGGCCCGGCCGGATTGCCGGGCTCGATGAACACGGAGATCGACGCGAACCCATCCGAGAAGATCAGGTGGTGCACGGGCATCGCCACGCCGGGCAGGGTCTGCACGCGGCTCGCCACCAGCCGGAAGCCCGGCGGCAGGCGCATTGGCCGCCAACCGGCCGCGGCCACCTGCGCCGGCTCGGCCATCTTGCGCGAGGTGCGAACCCACTGGTAACCCGCGGCGTCGATCGACGGCTCCGTTTCCCTGGCATCGATCTTCTGCGGCATGTCGAGCTGCGTGAAGTTGACGAGCTCGACGGGGCGCCCGAACCCGTCCACCACGACGGTCCTGAGCGGCATGGCCGTTTCTTCATCGAGCCACAAGCGGTAACCGTAACGGAATGCGTCGCGCGGCCGGATGTCCACGACGCGGACTTCGCGCCCGAGCAGCTTGTGCCCGTCGCGAACCTTGAGGTCGTAGAAAGCGTCGAGCTCGGGACCGGGTGCAGGCAGCGATTTCAGCAGCGAACCGTCGTCGGCGCGCGGCTCGACGAGCACGACCTTGCGGTCCGGGAGATAGACGTGCACTTCCTTCGGCGTGCGGACGATCTCGCGCCCGCTGCCGTCGAGCGAAACGAGCCGCTCGGTGCTGCCGTTCTTGCCGACGCGGTGCACGATCCGCATCGTCTCGGACTGGCGGCTCGTCGTGTGGGTGAAGAGGCCGACGTAGTTGCGCGATGACAGGGTCTCGCCCATGCGGGCGAGCCAATCGCGGGCGTCGTCCTCGGCAGCGCTTGCGGGCTGCGCGAGCAGACCCAGGGCGCCCAGGGCGATCGCCGCGCACGCCAGCCGCATTCAGGGCGCCTCGGAAGTCTCGTAGGCGGCGCGCGAGATTCCCGGGTCCGAAGCGAGCACGCCCGACCACACGTTGCGCCGGCTGATGGCGCTGGCGAACTGGCTGTGCGCGACGAGGTAGCCCGCCAGGCGCTGGCTGTGCGCCGGCGTCGGGCTCGCCGCCTGGCCCACGGGAAGGGAGGCGAAACTGGCGCGCGCGCGCTCGAGCGTCGATTGCGCGATGCCGCCGCCGTCGCGCGCATCCGGCTTCATGAGCAGGACTGCGAACAGGGCCGCACTCGCAGCGACGGCGGTCGCCGCAAAGGGTCGCGACCAGTGGCGCTCGGCGGGCGACTCCCCTTGCACGGTTGCCGGCCCGGCCACCCCGGAGTCGATTGCGGCGCTGACCCGCGCGGCGAAGCCGGCGCTGGCCAATGCGCCACCCGGCGATCGCAGTGTCTCGCCCGCGAGGACGTAGTTGCCGAACGCGCGACGCAGTTGCTCGTCCCTTTCGAGACGCCGCACCAGCAGGCCGACCTCGTCCTGGGGCAACTCGCCGTCGAGCAGGGCTGACATCTGTTCTCGGATGCGGTCTGTCATGGTCGCGAACTCAGTCGAGCAAAGGCTTCAGGCTTCGATCAATCGCTTCGCGCGCGCGGAAGATCCGCGAGCGCACCGTTCCGACCGGGCAGTCCATCGCTGCCGCGATCTCCTCGTAACTCAGGCCCTCGACCTCGCGCAGGATGATCGCCGTGCGCAGGTCTTCGGGCAGATCGGCCACGGCCCGGTTCACCGTCTGGTGAATCTCGTCGGACAGCACCGTCGCCTCGGGCGTGTCGGTGTGGCGCATTCGCGACTCCACGGCCGACTGCTCAGTCTCGCTCAGGTCCGCCTCGTAATCGAGAGGGCGTCGCTGCCGGGAAGCCATGGCGTTGCGGGCCGTGTTCACGGCGATCCGGTACAGCCAGGTGTAGAAGGCGCTGTCGCCGCGAAACGAACCGAGCGCCCGGTAGGCCTTGACGAATGCCTCCTGGGCGACGTCCTCGGCTTCGGTCGGGTCACGCAACAAACGCGCCACGAGCTTGATGACCTTGTGCTGGTACCTCAGCACCAGCAGGTCGAACGCGCCACGCTCGCCCCGCTGGGCCCGTCGCACGAGTTCGAGATCGCTCTGCTCGACGCCGGAGGCCGGTCGCGCTTCCTCTTCTCGAGGCTCGTGCGACTGCATAGACCCGTCCGAGGGGGGAAAGTTCGCCATCGGCTTCATCGGGCGGCCGCCGGTGAGGAGCTCGCCGTCATGCCCCGGTCCGAGCGCCCGACGACAGCAGCCGCGCCGTCAGCTGGCGCAGACGGTCGGCGTCGAGGTCCTGCCGGGTGAGCCACACCGACCGGACTCCGACGGCCGTCCGCCAGCGCAGGACGACGGACGAACCGAGCACCCGCGACCCGCGGGCCAGCACGCCGGGGCGGGTGCTGCCATCGGAAAACCGCAATAGCCAGCGACCCTCCTTGTCCAGCCCTGCGGCCTCGACCCGGGGTGCCCGGCGCACCCACAGGCGGTCCCAGGCCAGGAGTAGCATTCCCGCAACAAGTCCCGCGCCGACCGGACCCTCGGGGTACCGAGTGGCGACGATCTCGATCGCCAGCACGCACGCCACGACCAGGGCGACCGTGGCGCGCTCGGCCAGGAGCCGCCGGGGGATTTCAAGCGTCAATGCGTCGAATCCGGGCGACGACATGGCACAGCGACGCCTCCGCGGGGGTGTCCCGACCCACAAGATAACCGAAGAGCTCCGGGTCCTGCAGTTCGAGAATGCGGGCGAACGCGTCACGATCTTCCGACGACGCCTGCGGAAACTCCTCTTCGAGGTAGCGCAGGAGCACGACGTCGAGCTCCTTCATGCCGCGCCGGCAACGCCAGCGCAGGCGAGCGACCTCCTCCAAGCTCCCGCCGGTCATGCTGCCGTCGGCCACCCGCTCAGTGCTGCCGCTCGGCGATCAACCTCTTGATCTCGGCGATCGCCCGGGCGGGGTTGAGGTCCTTCGGACAGGCCTCGGCACAGTTCATGATCGTGTGGCAGCGGTACAGGCGGAATGGGTCCTCGAGCTCGTCGAGTCGCTCGCCCGTGGCCTCGTCGCGCGTGTCGATGATCCAGCGGTAGGCCGCGAGCAGCGCTGCGGGACCGAGGTAACGGTCGCTGTTCCACCAGTACGACGGGCAGCTGGTCGAGCAGCAGGCGCAGAGGATGCAGGCGGACGGCCGGTCGATCTTCTCCTGGTCCTCCTTGGACTGCAGGCGCTCGCTGTCGGGCGGCGCCGGCGTGCGCGTCTGCAGCCACGGCTTCACCGACGCGTACTGCGCATAGAAGTTGGTGAGATCCGGCACGAGGTCCTTGATGACCGGCATGTGCGGCAACGGGTAGATCCTGACCTCGCCGCGGATGTCTGCCGTCGCCTTCGTGCAGGCAAGCGTGTTCACGCCGTCGATGTTCATCGCGCACGAACCGCAGATGCCCTCGCGGCAGGAGCGGCGGAAGGTGAGCGTCGAGTCCACCTCGTTCTTGATCTTGATCAGCGCGTCGAGGACCATCGGCCCGCAGCCGTCCATGTCGACCTGGTAGGAGTCCACGCGCGGGTTCTCGCCCGAGTCCGGGTCGAAGCGGTAGATGCGGAAGGTGCGGACGTTCCTCGCACCCGAGGGCGCGGCATGGTCCTTGCCCGGGCGTACGCGTGAATTCGCGGGAAGCTTGAATTGCGCCATGTCAGTACGTCCGGGCCTTCGGCGGAATCGCCTCGACGTCGGAGGTGAGCGTGTTCAGGTGCACCGGCCGGTAGTCGATCCGCACCCGGCCCGCCGCGTCCACCCACGACAGCGTGTGCTTGAGCCAGTCACGGTCGTCGCGGTCCTTGTAGTCTTCGCGCGCGTGCGCGCCGCGGCTCTCCTTGCGGTTCTCGGCCGAGTGCATGGTCGCGACGGCCTGGCCGAGTAGGTTGTCGAGCTCGAGCGTCTCGATGAGGTCCGTGTTCCAGACCAGCGAGCGATCGCTCACCTGGACCTCCCCGAAGGACTCGAAGACGGCATGGAGTTTCTGCACGCCCTCGGCCAGCGACTCGCCGGTGCGGAACACCGCGGCGTGGTTCTGCATCACCTTCTGCATGTCGAGGCGGATCTCCGCGGTGCGACGCCTGCCCTTGGCATTGCGGTGCTTGTCGAGGCGGCTCACCGCGAATTCGCCTGCGTCCTTCGGCAACGACTTGTGTGAAGTGCCGGGCTTGACCGTGCGCCCGCAGTGATGCGCCGCGGCGCGGCCGAACACGACGATGTCGAGCAGCGAGTTCGAGCCGAGGCGATTGGCGCCGTGGACCGACACGCAGGCCGCCTCGCCCACCGCCATGAGGCCCGGTACGACGGAGTCCGGGTGGCCGTCCTTGAGCGTGACGACCTCGCCGTGCACGTTGCACGGGATTCCGCCCATGTTGTAGTGCACCGTCGGGAGCACCGGGATCGGCTCCTTCGTCACGTCCACGCCGGCGAAGATGCGCGTCGTCTCCGCGATGCCGGGCAGGCGCTCCTGGATGACCGCGGCACCGAGGTGCTCGAGGTGCAGGTGGATGTGGTCCTTGTGCGGGCCGACGCCGCGCCCCTCGCGGATCTCGATGGTCATCGAGCGGCTCACGACGTCGCGCGAGGCGAGGTCCTTCGCGTTCGGCGCGTAACGCTCCATGAAGCGCTCGCCGCTGGCATTCGTCAGGTAGCCACCCTCGCCGCGCACGCCCTCGGTGATCAGGCAGCCGGCGCCGTAGATGCCGGTCGGGTGGAACTGCACGAACTCCATGTCCTGCAGCGGCAGGCCCGCGCGCAGCACCATGCCGCCGCCGTCACCGGTGCAGGTGTGGGCGGAGGTGCAGGAGAAATAGGCCCGTCCGTAGCCGCCGGTCGCCAGGATCACCTTGTGCGCGCGGAAGCGATGCAGCGTGCCGTTCGACATGTCGAGCGCCACGACGCCGCGGCACTCGCCGCCCTCCATGATCAGGTCGATCGCGAAGAACTCGATGAAGAACCGCGCTTCGTGCTTGAGGGACTGCTGGTACAGCGTGTGCAGCATCGCGTGGCCGGTGCGGTCGGCCGCGGCGCAGGTCCGTTGCGCGATGCCCTTGCCGTAGTGCGTCGTCATGCCGCCAAACGGGCGCTGGTAGATCTTGCCGTCCTCGGTGCGCGAGAACGGCAGGCCGTAGTGCTCGAGCTCGAGGATCGCCGCCGGCGCTTCCTTGCACATGAACTCGATGGCGTCCTGGTCGCCGAGCCAGTCCGAACCCTTGATGGTGTCGTAGAAGTGGAAGCGCCAGTCGTCCTCGCCCATGTTGCCGAGCGCGGCGCTGATGCCGCCCTGCGCCGCCACGGTGTGGCTGCGGGTCGGGAAGACCTTGGTCACGCAGGCCGTCGACAGGCCGGCCTCCGCGAGGCCGAACGTGGCGCGCAGGCCCGCGCCGCCGGCGCCAACCACGACGACGTCGTAGGTGTGGTCGATGAACCTGTAGTCACTCATGCCGCGACTCCGAAGGCGATGCGCAGCACGGCGAACGCGCCGACGACGGCCGCGACGACGAGCGCGAACTTGACGACAACGAGGACCGCCGCGCGCGTGCCCTTGTCCGAGACGTAATCCTCGACGACGACCTGCAGCCCGAGGCCGGCGTGATACGCGGCGACGACGACGAGCAGCAGCGCCAGCGCCGAGTTGAGCGGCGAGCCGAGCCACCCCGTGACCTGCTCGTACGAGCCGCCGTCGAGCGTTGCGAGCGAGCCGACGAACCAGGTGCCCAGGAGGACGAGCGCCACGGCCGTGACGCGTTGCGCGTACCAGTGGGACGAGCCGCCCCTGGCGGAACCGAGGCCGAGCACCCGGCCGAGCGGACTGCGCAGGCTCATGCGCCACCCCCGAGCGATCCGCGCAGCACGATCCAGACGACCAGTGCGAGCACGACGGCCGCACCCGCGGTGTACCAGCCGCTCGCGCGGGCGATCTTGAGCTCGAAGCCGTAACCCATGTCGAAGAACAGGTGCCGGATGCCGTTGCACAGGTGGTAACAGAAGGCGAATGCGGCCCCGAACATCACCAGTTGCGGCAATGGCGACCCGAGGCAGGACCGCGCTTCGGCGTAACGTTCGGGCCCGCCAGCCACGGCGGCCAGCCAGTAGACGAGGATGAAGAATCCGAGACTCAGCAGGACACCCGTGATCCGGTGCAGGATGGACAGCGTGTTGGTGTACTGCCAGCGGTAGTGCAGGAACGGGGACAACGGCCGCTCGCGCTGGGCCATGCTCACTTACCTCCAGGGCCGGCCGCTAGAAATCGATGCAACGCCCGGCCTTCTCCCAGTCCCCGAACCGGGTCGGCTCGGGACCGTCCCGACCCCCGATCTCCCTGGGGAGCGCCTGCTTCGGCGGCTGCGGGGCCGGCTCGGCGGACGGGGGCGGCTGGGGCGCGGGCTGCTGTTCTTGCGGTGCATTCATGGATCGAGCTCCCAAGTCTGCCAGATCCGTCACGCATTCACCACTTTGAAACTAAAGACAGATCTCCACTTCCCGGCCGTCGCACCGCTTAGAATTCGCGCCCGATCGCCATGAACGAATCCACCCAGTCCGTCCACGCCGCGCTGCTGCCCTTCCTCGGTGTCCTCCGCATCGGGGGCCCGGATGCGCCCCGCTTCCTCCAGGGCCAGCTCACGAACGACGTGCAGTTGCTCGCCGACGGCCGTACGCAGCTCGCCGCGTACGACACTCCGCAGGGACGCGTCATCGCGCTGCTCCGTCTGCACCAGACCGATGACGCGATCTATGCGCTCCTGCCGGTGGAGCTCCTCGACAAGGTGAGCATCCTGCTTCGCCGCTTCGTGCTGCGGTCGAAGGTGGAGCTCCAGGTCGCTGCGGACCTCCAGGTCGGCTGGATCGGGACGGCGGAACTGTCGGGCCCCATCGATCCCACCGCCTACGATGCGACGCGCACGATGTCGGCAATCCCGGTCACGGCCGCGACGCACGTCGTCGCTTTCGACTACGCGCCGGGGCGACAGGTCGTGGCGGTCCCGCCGGACGCCTGGCGATCGATGACGGGGCTGTCCTCGACCCGAGCCCGCCCGGGCATCCAGGACGAGTGGCTGGCCGCGGACATCGCCGACGGCCTGCCGCAGGTCTTCGCGGCGACCTCCGGGCAGTTCGTGCCGCAGATGCTGAACCTCGACCTGCTCCACGCCATCAGTTTCACCAAGGGCTGCTACACCGGACAGGAGATCGTCGCCCGCACGCAGAACCTCGGACGACTCAAGGAGCGCGCCTACGCCTTCCACGTCGACGGCGTGACGGTCGCCGCGGGCGCCAGGCTGTACAGCGCGACGTTCGGCGATCAGGCCTGCGGGACCGTCGTCAACGCCGCGACCGCTCCTGCCGGCGGCGCCGATCGTCCGCCGCATGCCGCGAAACCCATGAGGGC
>JBBIVG010000158.1:4374-7649 GCA_037439865.1 Nevskiaceae bacterium | reverse complement strand
GAGTCGCGGCTGGCCGCGGCGGCGCCCGAGCCGGGCATGACGCTCGAGCGTGAGGCCTACGAGCAGCGCCTCTCGATCGAACTCGACGTCATCTGCCAGATGGGCTTCGCCGGATACTTCCTCATCGTCGCAGACTTCATCCGCTGGGCGCGCGAGAACGGGGTGCCTGTCGGACCGGGCAGGGGCTCGGGAGCGGGTTCGCTGGTTGCCTGGGTGCTCGGCATCACCGACCTCGACCCGCTCCGGCACGACCTGCTCTTCGAGCGGTTCCTCAACCCCGAGCGCGTGTCCATGCCGGACTTCGACGTGGACTTCTGCATGGAGGGCCGCGACCGCGTCATCGACTACGTTGCGGGCCGCTACGGCCGGGACCGTGTCTCGCAGATCATCACCTACGGCACCATGGCCGCGAAGGCGGTGGTCCGCGACGTCGCGCGCGTCCTCGGGCTCTCCTACGGGTTCGCGGACAGCATCGCGAAGCTGATCCCGTTCGAGCTCGGCATCACGCTCGACGACGCGCTCGAGAAGGAGGAGGAGCTCCGCAAGCGCTACCGGAACGAGGACGACGTGCGCGAGGTGATCGACCTTGCCCGCTCGCTCGAGGGCCTGGTGCGCAACGCGGGCACGCATGCGGGCGGCGTCGTGATCGCGCCGTCGGTGCTCACCGACTTCGCGCCGCTCTACTGCGAAGAGGGCAGCGCGAGCGTCGTCACGCAGTTCGACAAGGACGACGTCGAGGCGGCCGGCCTCGTCAAGTTCGACTTCCTCGGGCTGCGCACGCTCACGATCATCGACTGGGCGGTGCGCACCATCAATGAGGAGCGCGCCCGTCGCGGCGAGCCGCCGCTCGAGATGGCGTCGCTGCCGATGGAGGACCCCGCGACGTACGCGCTCTTGAAGCGCTGCGAGACAACCGCGGTGTTCCAGCTCGAGTCGCGCGGGATGAAGGACCTCATCCGCCGCCTCCAGCCGGACTGCTTCGACGACATCGTGGCGCTGGTGGCGCTGTTCCGGCCCGGCCCGCTGCAGTCCGGCATGGTCGAGGACTTCATCAACCGCAAGCACGGGCGGACGGGCGGGGCGATCGACTACCTGCACCCCGACCTGAAGCCGGTGCTCCAGTCCACCTACGGCGTCATCCTGTACCAGGAGCAGGTGATGCAGATCGCGCAGGTGCTGGCGGGCTACACGCTCGGCGGCGCCGACCTGCTGCGCCGTGCGATGGGCAAGAAGAAGCCCGAGGAGATGGCGAAGCAGCGCTCCATCTTCGTCGAAGGCGCGGTCGCGGGCGGTGTCGCGGAGGCGACGGCGGCGCACATCTTCGACCTGATGGAGAAGTTCGCCGGCTACGGCTTCAACAAGTCGCACTCGGCGGCCTACGCCGTCCTCTCGTACCAGACAGCGTGGCTCAAGACGCACTACCCGGCGGCGTTCATGGCCGCCGTGCTGTCGTCCGACATGGACAAGACCGACAAGGTCGTGACCATCATCGACGAGTGCAACCGGATGGCGCTCGAGGTCGAGCCGCCGGACGTGAACGAATCGCAGTACATGTTCACCGTGTCCGGACCGAAGGCAATCCGCTACGGGCTCGGGGCGATCAAGGGCGTCGGGCAGGCGGCGGTCGAGAACATGCTCGCCGAGCGCACGGCCGGCGGGCCGTTCAAGGACCTCCTCGACCTGTGCCGGCGGCTGGACCTGAACCGGGTGAACCGCCGCGTCCTCGAGGCGCTCGTTCGATCGGGGGCGCTCGATTCCATGGGCGTGAACCGCGCGACGCTGATGCACCAGCTGCCGGGCGCGATGCAGGCGGCGGACCAGAGCTCGCGCGCGAAGGCCGCGGGCCAGGACGATCTGTTCGGCCTCGCAGAACCGGCGGCCCCGGTCGCGGTGGAAGCGACGGAACTGCGGGAACAGCTGCCGGACTGGAGCGAGGCCGTGCGGCTCGCGGGCGAGCGCGAGACGCTCGGCCTGTATCTCACGGGGCACCCGATCACGGAATATGAACGTGAACTGAAGCCGATCGTGAGCGGCCGCATCGCGGAGGTCGGCGGGGCGCGGCCGGTGGGCGCGAACGAGGGCGGCTGGCGCGGACCGGGGCGAAGCGTCACGGTGGCCGGGCTCGTGCTCGAGGTGCGCAAGCGCGGCGGGCGGACGAGTTTCGTGCTCGACGACCGCAGCGGCCGACTCGAGGTCACGATGTTCGACGACGTGTACCAGCAGTACCGCGCGCTCGTCGCGAAGGACGCGATCCTCGTCGTGGACGGCGGCCTGCGCTGGGACGACTTCATCGAGGACTGGCGGCTGTCGGCAAAGAAGATCATGGACGTGGACCAGGCGCGCGAGCAGTACGCCCGCAGGCTGGTGCTGCGCTGGCCGCGCGACGGCCGCAATGGCGATGCCCGGAAGATACTCACCGCCATCGAGCAGGCCCTGCGCGCGAGCAAGGGCGGCAAGTGCTCGGTGGCGGTCCGCTATGCCCGAGACGACGCCGCGGCGCTGGTACAGTTCGGGGAGGAGTGGACCGTGCGCCCCTCGCGCGAGCTCGTCGAGCGCCTCGGCCAGATCGTCGGGCGCGAGGGCGTGGAGCTCTACTACGCGCCGAGGGTGGAAAGCTGAGCGAAGCGGCAGCGGAAGCGGTTCGCGGCCACTTGGCTTCCTGCCCCCTTCCGAGGCATCCTCCGCCCCCATGCCACTCAGCTTCCTGGATTTCGAGCAGCCGATCGCCGAGCTCGAGGCGAAGATCGACGAGCTCAGGTTCGTGTCCTCCGATGCCGAGGTGAACATCGGCGAGGAGATCGCGCGCCTTCGCGCCAAGAGCCGCGCGCTCACGACCAGCATCTTCGCGAACCTGACGCCCTGGCAGGTCGCGCAGCTCGCGCGCCACCCGCAGCGTCCCTACACCCTCGACTACGCGGCCTCGATCTTCGACGAGTTCCATGAACTGCACGGCGACCGGATGTACGCGGACGACACGGCCATCGTCGGCGGTTTCGCGCGCCTCGGCGGCCGGCCCGTCATGCTCATCGGCCACCAGAAAGGGCGCGACACCAAGGAGCGCGTGCGCCGCAACTACGGCATGCCGAAGCCGGAGGGTTACCGCAAGGCGCTCCGGCTGATGCGGCTCGCGGAGCGGTTCCGCCTGCCGGTCATCACGCTGGTGGACACGCCGGGTGCCTACCCGGGCGTCGGCTCCGAGGAGCGCAACCAGAGCGAGGCCATCGCGCGAAACCTGTTCGAGATGGCCATGCTGCGGGTGCCCTGCATCACCGCCG
>JBBIVG010000158.1:0-4332 GCA_037439865.1 Nevskiaceae bacterium | reverse complement strand
CGGTGTCTGCGACCGGCTGATCATGCTCCAGTACAGCGTTTATTCGGTCATCTCGCCCGAGGGCTGCGCGTCCATCCTGTGGAAGAGCGCCGAAAAGAAGGAACTCGCCGCCGACGCCATGGGCATCACCGCGGAGCGGCTGGGCAGGCTCGGGCTCGTCGACGAGGTGATCAAGGAACCGCTCGGCGGCGCGCACCGCGACCCCCAGGCCGTCGCGGACGATTTGAAGCAGACGCTCCTGCGGCACCTCGACGAGCTGTCGCAGTGCACCGAGGACGATCTCGTCGAACGGCGCTACGCCCGCCTGCGCGCGCAGGGCGTCTTCCGCGCCACCTGAGGCCCCATGACGTTCGCTCCCGGGCGGCTGGCGGCGGCGCTCGAGGAGGAGTGCCTCGTCGCGCTGGATCGCCCGGCAACGGGTCTCTGCGTGGCCCTGAGCGGGGGCCTCGATTCCACCGTGCTGGTCGCGGCTCTCGCGCGCCTGCGGCCCGCCGCCCTGTCGCTGCCGCTGCGGGCGATCCACGTGGACCACGGCCTGCACGCGGACTCTGCGCTCTGGGCGCGGCGCTGCGCATCGCTCGCAGCGACGCTCGGCGTCCCGATCGAGCAACTGAAGGTCGATGCCCGCGCAAAGGGCGGCGAGAGCCCCGAGGCGGCGGCCCGCGAGGCGCGGTACGCGGCGCTGGCGTCGCGACTTCGGCCGGACGAGGTACTCGTCACCGCGCATCATGCGGACGACCAGCTCGAGACGATCCTCCTCCAGTGGCTGCGGGGCGGGGGACTGCGAGCGGTCGCCGGCATGCCCGCCGTAGCTCGATTCGCATCCGGCTGGCACGCGCGGCCGCTCCTCGCCTTCGCGCGGGACGAACTCGAGGCATGGGCGGTGCGCGAGCGACTCGAGTGGCTCGAGGATCCGTCCAACCTGGACCGGCGCTTCGACCGGAATTTCCTGCGCCTCGACGTGCTGCCGGTCCTCCGCCGGCGCTGGCCGGCCGCGGCGCGCACGGTCGGACGCGTGGCCCAGCAGGCTGCCGAGGCGCTCGCGCTCGAGGCCGAACTGGCGGCAGCGGACCTGTCGGCCGTCGCGGAGGGCAGTACGCTCGGGCTCGGGCGACTGCAGGCGCTGCCCGTCGCCCGGCAGCGCTGGCTCCTGCGCGCCTGGTTGCGACGGCTCGGATTGCCCGTGCCGCCCGCAGGGACGCTGGCCGCGTTGCTGCATGACATGCAGGCCGCCGCCAGCGACCGGGTGCCTTGCGTGAACTGGCCGGGCGCGCGCGTGTACCGATATCGAGGGCGACTCTTCGGCGTGAGCGAGACCGGCGCCGAGGGCACGCTGCAGGAGGGCGACTGGCTTCCGGGAACGACCTACGACCTCGGCGCGTTGGGACGGCTCGAGCTGTACCCGGCGAATGGCGTCGGGCTCAGTCGTGAGCGGCTGCCGCTATCGCTGCGCGTGACGGCGCGGGTGGCCGGCGAGACTTTCCATCCGGCGGGGGCACTGCACCACCGTCCGCTTCGCAAGTGGCTGCAGGAGCAGGGCGTGCTGCCCTGGCATCGGCGGCGGATTCCGCTCGTGGTGGCAGGGAACGAGATCGCCGCAATCGGGAATCTTGCGTACGGGGCGTCGTTCGGCGCGCGCCCGGGCGAGCCGTCGTGGATCATCGCCTGGGACGGCCGACCCGCAATCACCGAGATCGAAGCGCTCGAAGTCAAGCACGACGCTTGAGCGCCGAACGCCGGCCGATTTTCGGTGGCCGGCAGGGGGCCGTTCGGATAGACTGTCCTCCCGTCGTGCATCTCCTGCGACGGTGACCCCATGACCAAGTTCGTCTGCGTGACCGGCGGTGTGGTTTCCTCGCTGGGCAAGGGAATCGCGGCTGCGTCCCTGGGCGCGATCCTCGAGGCGCGCGGCCTCAAGGTCGCGATGGTCAAGCTCGACCCGTACATCAACGTGGACCCGGGCACGATGAGCCCGTTCCAGCACGGCGAGGTGTTCGTCACCGACGACGGCACCGAGACCGACCTCGACCTCGGTCATTACGAGCGCTACGTCCGCACGACGACCGGCCGCAACAGCAACTTCACGACGGGCCGGATCTACGAGAGCGTCATCGCGAAGGAACGCCGCGGCGACTATCTCGGCGCGACGGTGCAGGTGATCCCGCACATCACCGACGAGATCAAGCACAGCATCCGCAAGGGCGCCGGCGATGCCGACGTCTGCATGGTCGAGATCGGCGGCACGGTGGGCGACATCGAGTCGCTGCCGTTCCTCGAGGCGATCCGCCAGCTCGGCGTCGAGCTGGGTCGCAACAACGTGCTGTACATGCACCTGACGCTGATTCCCTACATCGCGACCTCGGGCGAGATCAAGACCAAGCCGACCCAGCACTCCGTGAAGGAGCTCCGGTCGATCGGTATCCAGCCTGACGTCCTGCTCTGCCGCTGCCGGGACCCGCTGCCGCCGGAGCACCGGCGCAAGATCGCGCTCTTCACGAACGTGGAGGAGCGCGCGGTGTTCTCGGCGGTGGACGCCGACGACATCTACAAGATCCCGCAGCTCCTGCACGAGCAGGGGCTCGACGGGATCGTCTGCGAGAAGCTCGGGCTATCCGTGCCGCCCGCCGACCTCAAGGAGTGGCAGCAGGTCGTCTCGGCGAAGAGCAACCCGGACATGACCGTCAACGTCGCCATGGTGGGCAAGTACGTCAACCTCAAGGATGCGTACATCTCGCTCACCGAGGCCCTGATGCACGCGGGACTCCGGACCCGGACCAAGGTCAAGATCGACTTCGTCGAGGCGACCGAAATCGAGAAACAGGGCACCGGCTGCCTCGAGGGGATGGACGCGATCCTGGTGCCCGGCGGCTTCGGCGAGCGCGGCATCGAGGGCAAGATCCAGGCGGTGCGTCACGCCCGCGAGCACGGCGTTCCCTACCTCGGCATCTGCCTCGGCATGCAGCTCGCGATCATCGAGTACGCGCGTGACGTCGCGGGACTCGAGGGGGCGCACAGCACCGAGTTCAACCGGGCTTCGCCGCACCCGGTCATCGCGCTGATCACCGAGTGGCAGGACCAGAAGGGCACGGTCGAGGCCCGCTCCGAGCAGTCGAACCTCGGCGGCACGATGCGCCTCGGCGCGCAGGAAGTGCGCGTATCGCACGGTTCGCTGGCGCACTCGATCTACGGTGCGGGCCTGATCCGCGAGCGGCACCGCCACCGCTACGAGTTCAACAACAACTACCTGCAGAAGATGATGAACGCCGGGCTGCGGTTCTCGGGCTTCTCGCGCGACGGCCTCGTCGAGATCATCGAGCTGCCGCACCACCCGTTCTTCGTCGCGAGCCAGTACCACCCCGAGTTCCGCTCCACGCCGCGCGACGGCCACCCGCTCTTCACGGGGTTCATCCGCGCGGCGCGTGACTACCGGGCGGCCCAGTTGCCAGCCGCGGCGGGCGCATGAGGCTGTGCGGGTTCGACGTCGGGCCGGACCGCCCGTTCTTCCTGATCGCGGGACCCTGCGTCATCGAGAGCGAGTCGCTCGTGCTCGAGGTCGCCGGGCGCATGCGTGAGATCACGCGCGAGCTCGGCATCCCGTACGTCTTCAAGGCGTCCTTCGACAAGGCGAACCGCTCGTCCGGAACGAGCTTTCGCGGGCCCGGCCGCGAGGCAGGGCTGCGCATCCTTGCCGAGGTGCGTCGCCAGCTCGGGCTGCCGGTGCTCACCGACGTTCACGAGTACACGCCGATGGCCGAGGGCGCCGCGGTGGTGGACGTGCTGCAGACCCCGGCGTTCCTCTGTCGCCAGACCGATTTCATCCTGAATGTCGCCTCGCAGGGCAAGCCGGTCAACATCAAGAAGGGCCAGTTCCTGTCGCCCTGGGAGATGGGCAACGTCGTCGACAAGGCGCGCTCCACCGGCAACGAGCAGATCCTCGTCTGCGAGCGTGGCTTCAGCTTCGGCTACAACAATCTCGTCTCGGACATGCGCAGCCTCTCCGTGATGCGCGCAACGGGCGCTCCGGTCGTGTTCGATGCGACCCACTCGGTGCAACTGCCGGGCGGACAGGGAAGCGCCTCGGGCGGGCAGCGGGAGTTCGTGCCCGTGCTCGCGCGGGCCGCGGTGGCTGCGGGCGTCTCGGGGCTCTTCATGGAAACCCATCCCGATCCGGCGAAGGCGCTGTCGGACGGCCCCAATGCGTGGCCGCTGGACCGCATGCGTTCGCTGCTCACCGTTCTCAAGGAAGTGGATGCCGCGGTGAAGTCGCGGCCATACGAGGAATCGAGCTCATGACCAAGATCGTCGACATCAAGGCCCGCGAAATCGTCGATT
>JBBIVG010000157.1:0-7675 GCA_037439865.1 Nevskiaceae bacterium | reverse complement strand
ACGCTATGCCCGGGCCTACGGCACGCGGGCCGAGCGGATCCTGGGAGGTGCGCGCTCGCTCGATGACCTCGGCGAGGAGGTCCTGCCCGGCCTGTTCCGCCGCGAGATCGATTACCTGCGTCGAGAGGAGTGGGCGGTGACTGCCGACGACATCCTTTACCGGCGCAGCAAGCTGGCCCTGCACATTCCCCCGGGAAGCGAGGACAGGCTCGACGCGTGGCTGGCCAGCCACCCGCTTGCGGAGTCCGCAGCCACCGCTCTGTAGTAGGCTTGGCGGACACCCGAGAGGTCCGCCGCATGCCGCAATTCGTGCTTGCCCTCGACCAGGGCACGACCAGTTCCCGCTCGATGCTCTTCGACCACGACGGCAACGTCGTCGCGACGGCCCAGCGCGAGTTCACGCAGCACTTCCCGCGCTCGGGCTGGGTGGAGCACGACGCCGAGGAGATCTGGGCCACGCAGGCCGCGACGATCACGGAAGCGCTCGTCCGCGCTCACGCCACGCCCGCGGACCTCGCCGCCGTCGGCATCACCAATCAGCGCGAGACAACGGTGCTCTGGGACCGCGCGAGCGGACGGGCCGTCGCACCTGCGATCGTTTGGCAGGACCGCCGCACGGCCGACGTCTGTGCGCGGCTCAAGGCGGACGGGTACGAACCGGAGATCGCACGGCGCACCGGCCTGCTGCTCGACCCCTACTTCTCGGGCACCAAGCTCGCGTGGCTGCTCGACAGCGATCCGAACCTGCGTGCGCGCGCCGAGCGCGGTGAACTCGCGTTCGGCACGATCGACAGCTGGCTCGCCTGGAAACTCTCGCACGGCGCCGAGCACATCACCGATGCCTCGAACGCGAGCCGTACGCTGCTGCTCAACCTCAGCACGGGCGACTGGGACGACTACGCGCTCGACCTGCTCGGCATCCCGCGAGCCGTCCTGCCGGAAGTCGTGCCCTCGATGCTCCCACGCGGCGCGGCGTGCGCAGTCCTCGGCGGCCACGAGGTCCCGCTCGGCGGCATCGCCGGGGACCAGCAGGCGGCGCTGTTCGGGCAGGCCTGCTTCTCCCCCGGCATGGCGAAGAACACCTATGGCACGGGCTGCTTCATGCTCATGAACACCGGGCGTGAGCCCCTGCCGTCAGCGAACCGCCTGCTCACCACCGTCGCGTGGCAGCTCGAAGAGCCTCATTACGCGCTCGAGGGTTCCGTGTTCGTCGGTGGCGCGGTCGTGCAATGGTTACGCGACGGGCTCGGATTGATCGAGAAGTCGGCGGACGTCGAGGCGCTCGCCGCAAGCGTGCCGGACACCGGCGGCGTCTATCTCGTGCCGGCGTTCACAGGCCTCGGCAGCCCGCACTGGGATGCCTACGCCCGCGGCGCGATGGTCGGGCTTTCGCGCGGGACGACGCGCGCGCACGTGGCCCGCGCCGCGCTCGAGGCGATCGCGTTCCAGAGCGCGGAAGTGCTGAATGCGATGCAGAAGGACGCCCGTCGGCCGCTCGTCGAACTGCGCGTGGACGGAGGCGCGACCGCCAATGACCTGATGATGCAGTTCCAGGCCGATCTGCTCGGCGTGCCCGTGATCCGGCCGCAGGTCACGGAGACCACGGCGCTCGGCGCGGCGTACCTCGCCGGACTCTCCGTGGGCTTCTGGGAGTCGACGGACGAAGTCGCCGCGAACTGGAAAGTGGACCGCCGCTTCGAGCCGGCCATGTCGCGCGAGGAAGCCGAGGCCCGCATGCGGCAGTGGTCGCGCGCGGTCGAGCGCGCGCGCGCGTGGCACGTCGAGGACTGAGGACGACCGCATGGGCAGGACCATCGCGCTCGCGACGCCGGTCTTCTTCGCGCTGATCGCCATCGAGTACCTCGTCGGTCGCGCGCGTGGCCGCAGCAACTACCGCCTGAACGACGCGGTGAACAGCCTGAGCCTCGGCGTGATGAGCCAGGTCGTGGGACTCTTCACCAAGCTGCTGACGGTCGGGATCTACACGGTCACCTACGACACATTCTCGATCTGGCAGCTGCGCGCCGACCAGTGGTGGGTGTGGGTCCTGGGCGTGGTCTTCTATGACTTCTGCTACTACTGGTTCCACCGGCTCGGTCACGAGAGCGCGGTGTTCTGGGCGTCGCACGTCGTGCACCACCAGAGCCAGGAGTACAACCTCTCGACCGCGCTGCGCCAGACGAGCTCGAGCGCATTCCTCGGCTGGCTGTTCTACCTGCCGATGGCGATCGTCGGGGTGCCGCCCGAAGTGTTCGTCGTGGCCGCGATCATCGACTTGCTGTACCAGTACTGGATCCACACCGAGCAGGTGGGCAAGCTCGGCTGGTTCGACCGCTGGTTCGCCTCCCCGTCGAACCACCGCGTCCACCACGCGGTCAACGACCGCTACATCGACCGCAACTATGGCGGCATCTTCATGGCCTGGGACCGGATCTTCGGCACGTTCGTCGAGGAGACCGAGCGCTGCGTCTACGGCACGCGCGTCCCGCTTAATTCGTGGGATCCGGTCTGGGCGAACCTCGAGGTGTACGCCGATCTCGCACGCAAGTCGTGGCATGCGGAGCGGTGGCGCGACAGGCTGCTCGTGTGGATCATGCCGCCCGGTTGGCAGCCGGCGCTCGCCGCCGGCGCGCACTGGCAAAAGCCGCACTTCGACCTGTCCCAGGTCAAGCGATACGACCCGCCGATGACGCTTGCGACGCGCTGGTTCGTCGGGCTGCATTTCGCCGGCATCCTGGTCGCGACCACCCTGCTGCTCTGGTACTCGTCGTCGCTGCCGTTCGTGCAGGTCTTCGCCTGGTCGGCAGCCGTGCTCGCCGTGCTCTGGCTCACGGGCGCCGCGATGCAGGGGCGAATGCGCATCCTTGCTGCGCTCGCGATCGAGGCCGCGGCGCTCGCGCTGGTCTTTAGCGCCCTCCCGGCCCGGGCCGCACCCCCGGCGATGCCGGCCGTGATCGACGATTCGGCCGTGCAGCAGGACGGCGGCCGTTTACACGTCACCCGCTGGTCGCGGTAGCTCGATCGTTCAGCGGAATCGCCAGCCGAGCGACAGGCCGAGCGAGACGGGGTCCGCTGCCACGAGTCCATCATTGCCACGCAGGATGCCGGCATCGGCGGCGAGGTCGATCCAGCGAAGGTCCGCCGTCAGCCGGAGCTGCCGCGTCACGGCCAGTTCGGCGCCGATCTCCGCAGCCGCACCGAGCGACCGATGGCGATTGCGTCCCGTCATCCGCGTTTCGCCCAAGTCCGTCTCCGCGAAGTAAACGGCGCGATTGAGCCCGGCGCCGACGTAGGTCCGCAGTGCGCCCATGTCGGCCAGTCCATGGCGGAGTGTGACGAGTTCTGCTCCGTCCGGCCGTTCCCGCTGAAGGACGACGAGCAGTTCCGGGTTGGCGTCCGGCTCCGGCCAGGCGCCGAATCTTGGAATGCGACGGAGCCAGTCCGGATAAAGAGTTCGCGGTCGGAGCAGTTTCTGCCCGAGCAGCTGCTCGATATCGGCCGTCCCGCCGCTGGCACCGGTCGAGACGACCTGTGCCGGCACCTGCTCTTCGGCAGCGAGCGCGCTCACCCAGCAAGCGACGAGACTCAGCAGCCGACTCGCGCAGCGACCTGCAGTCACGATGCACCTCCCGTCGGCCAGTACGCTAGCCGCTCGAGCACGAGCCGGGAGGCGGTGGCGGGGTCGACGTGAGAAACCGTGACGCGACCCGCGGCTTCAGGATCATCGACGCTCCGTTACGTCAACTCGCGGCCGGTGCGAAGCGCGGCGCACCGGACGGCTGCGCGCCGCAACGCAGCATGACGGATAATCCGGCGATGCAGACACAGCGCCGCAACCTCACGCCCAGCACCCTCCGCATCGGCCGGCGTTACCGCCCGTCGCGGCTGAACGGTCCCTATGACGCGCTCGTGATCGGCTCCGGCATCGGCGGCCTCACCACCGCGAGCCTGCTCGCGGAAATCGGCTGGCGCGTCGCGGTGCTCGAGCAGCACTACACGGCCGGCGGCTGCACGCACAGCTACGAGCGCAACGGCTACGAGTGGGACGTGGGCGTCCACTACATCGGCGACATGGGCGCGCGGACCACGACGCGCCGGCTGATGGACTTCCTCACGCAGTGCAACCTGCAGTGGGCGCCGATGGACAGCCATTACGACCGGTTCTTCATCGGCGAGCGCGTGTACGACGCCGTGGCCGGACGCGAGGCGTTCCGCGAGAATCTCGTCAGCCACTTCCCGCGCGAAGCCGCCGCCATCGACCGTTATCTCGAGCTGCTGGGCGAAGTCTCGCGCGGCATGCGCACGTTCGCTCTCGACCGCACGCTTCCGCCGTGGGCCGCCGCCGTCGCGGGGCCGTTGCTGCGCAGGCGGCTGCCGCGCAGCTTCGGCCGCACGACTTGGGAAGTGCTCTCTGAGATCACGCGCGACCCGGAGTTGATCGCGGTGCTGACCGGCCAGTGGGGCGACCTGGGCCTGCCGCCGAAGCGTTCGTCGTGGGTCGTCCAGGCACTCGTGGCGAAGCACTACCTGCACGGCGGCTACTACCCGACCGGCGGCGCGTGGCGCATGGCCGAGACGATCCTGCCGCGCATCCGGGCCGCGGGCGGCGAGGTGTTCACCTACGCGCGCGTGGAAGAAGTGCTGCTGCGCAAGGGCCGCGTACGGACGGTACGCGGCGTGCGCATGGCCGACGGCAGCGAGATCGAGTGCGACCGCGTGATCTCGGATGCGGGCGTGATCAACACGTTTACGCACCTGCTGCCCGACGCCGTGCGGCACGAGACCGGATACGACGAGCTGCTCCCGACCGTGAAGCCGAGCATCGGCCACCTCGGCGTGTACATCGGCCTCGAGGGCACGGCGGCGGAACTCGGGCTGCCGAAGACCAATTTCTGGGTGTATCCGGGCAACGACTACGACGCGGCGCTCGACCGTTTTCTCGCCGATCCGCGCGGCCCCTTCCCCGCGGTGTACATCTCGTTCCCATCGGCCAAGGACCCGGACTTCGAACGTCGCCACCCGGGGCGCTCGACGATCGAGATCGTCGCTCCCGCCCCGTATGAGATCTTCGCGCCCTGGGCCGACACGACGTGGGGCAAGCGGGGAGACGACTACGAGGCGCTGAAGCAGTCGTACGGGGAGCGGTTGCTCGAGTACCTGTATGAACGACTGCCGCAGCTCCGCGGCCGCATCGACTACTGGGAAGTGTCGACGCCGCTCTCGATGCAGTGGTTCTGCGGGTACGGACGCGGCGAGCTGTATGGGCTCGACCACGACCCGCAGCGGCTCCGCCAGGGCTGGCTCAGGCCGCGGACGCGCGTGCCGGGACTCTGGCTGACGGGCCAGGACGTGATGTCGTGCGGCGTCTCGGGCGCGATGATGGGCGGCCTCGCCTCCGCGGTGGCGATCGCCGGCACGCGCAAGATGGGCCCCGTGCTCAAGGGAATCTTCGGCTGAAGGACCCCGACCGGTCAGCGTACCCCGAGCGCGCGCAGGTCGAGTTGCGTACCACTCACCGGCGGGCACCAGAAATAGCCGCCAGTCACGGGCCTCGTGAAGCGGAACAGTGCGTCGATCACGCCGTCCTCGAGCCCCGTCATTCGGTTGAGCTGAGCCTCGAAGGCGTCGAACGACCGGCCGAACGCGACGAACACGAGGCCCGCGCTCGACCCCTCGGCCCAGGGCATCGAGCGCCGGAGCACGAAGGCTTCCGGAGCGAAGCTCTCCTGGGCCGTGCGCTTGACGTGCGCCGAGGGTGGCGCGTCCTCGAGTTCCTCGTTGTCATCGCGCCGCCGGCCGACGCTCAGGTCCTGTTCGTCGCGGGTCATGCCGTCGAAACGCGCGAAGTCGTGCACCCACTGCTGGACCGCCGCGAAGCTCGAACCGTCGAGGCCGGGTCCCGCATTGGCCACGGTGGCGGCGGCCACCGCCCGCGCCCCCGTCGGGTTCTCCGTCCCGTCCTCGTAGCCCGTGAGGTCGCGTCCGTCGCCGTGACGGAATGCCTCGATGACGGACTGCAACCGGTAGGCGGGCGCGAGCAGCGCGTCGAGCGCGCGCGTGCGGTGCACGAGTTCACCGCGGTCCTCGCCGCGGAGCCAGCACCACAGTCCGCCGTGGGTCGCGGGAATCTCCAGTCCCCGCGCCGTGCCGGCCGGGAAATCGTGCAGGCCCCGCACCTCGCGCTTCAGCGCGAGCACGGAGGAGCGGCCGAGGCCGACCACCGTCTGGAGCGTGTCGACGGACTTCGCGAGACGGCGCAGCGCGGGCCCCGGGCCAGCCTCGGGCTCGAGCGTGAACGTCAGGTAACGCGCGACGGCAGGGATGGGCGCCAGGATTCCGGGCTGCGTCGTCTTCATGATCGGACCTCGTCGTTTGAACCGCGCCCACTGGAGGACGCGCGCCGCTGGCGGAGCGCCCAGCTTACTTTGTGCAGCTCCATCAACGCGAGCAGCGACAGCGCCACGAGCGGCATCACCAGCCATTCCCTGGCGGTGAGGGGCGCCACGCTCAGCACCGACTGCAGCGGCGGGAAGTACATGGCAGCGACGTGCAGCAGCAGCGCGGCCAGTACGCCGGCGACCAGCAGGGGATTGTTGCCGGGCGGAATGCGGAAGATCGAGCGGGTCTCGGAGCGGGCGTTGAACGCGTCCACGTTCTGCATCAGGACCATCAGCAGCAGCAGCTCGTTGCGCGCGTGCGCGAGCGGCACGCCCGCCTGCACCAGCGCCGCGAACCACCCGATGCCGAGCGCGGACATCCAGAGCCCTGCGGTGAGCCCGCGTTCGATCATCAAGCGGTCGATCAGCGGCTCGCCCGGACGGCGCGGCGGCGCGTCGAGCTCGTCGCCGTGGCCGCGCTCGAACGCGAGGCCGACATCCTGGATGCCGTTGGTGACCAGGTTGAGCCACAGGAGCTGCACGGGAAGCAGCGGGAGCGGCAGGCCCGCGACGACGGCGAGCCCGACGGTGAGCACCTCGGCGACTCCGGCGGCGATGAGCAGGTACACGACGTTGCGGATGTTGTGGTAGGCGATCCTTCCTTCCTCGATGCCGTTGACGATCGTCGCGAAGTTGTCGTCGCTCAGCACGAGGTCCGCGGCCTCGCGCGCGACGTCGGTGCCGCCCTTGCCCATAGCGACGCCGATGTTGCCGCGCCGCAGGGCAGGCGCGTCATTCACGCCGTCGCCGGTCACCGCGACGAACTGGCCGTCCGCCTGGGCCGCCTCGACGATCGCCAGCTTCTGGCCGGGCGTCACCCGCGCAAAGACGCGCGCATGACGGATCGCATCACGGAGCCGATCGGGGCGATGGGTCGCGAGCGCGCTGCCGGCCACGACTTCCTCCGGCCGGGACGCGATGCCGAGGTCGCGCGCGATCGCGAGCGCCGTCACCGGGTGGTCCCCCGTGACCATGATGACGCGTATCCCGGCACCGCCGCAGCGCTCCACGGCATCGCGCGCGCCGGGCCGCAACGGATCAATGAGCCCGGCGAGTCCCGCGAACTCGAGGCCCGAGAGCTCCGGCGGCGGGTCTCCCTTGCGGAACACGCCCGGCCTGCGGCCGCAGGCCAGCGCCAGCACCCGCAGGCCGCGCCCGCCCATCTCTTCGGCGGCGTGCAGCAGCCTGATCGCCTCGTCGCCCGAGAGACGGCACATCGCGAGCACCCGTTCCGGCGC
>JBBIVG010000156.1:3318-7727 GCA_037439865.1 Nevskiaceae bacterium | reverse complement strand
CCCGCGCCGCGCGGCTCACGATCCACTGACCGATGTCCGAGGTGAATCCGATGACCCGCCCGAAGCCTACCCTCTCGCCCAAGAGTCTCCGCACGCTCGCCCTCGCCGCGCTCCTCGTGTGCGGCTCTTCGGCCACGCTTGCCGCGGACTGGCCGACCTTCAAGCCCGGCAACTGGCAGTACGACCACACGATCGAGAAGAAGGGCGTGAACCCGCAGACGTTCTCGACGACCAGGTGCATCGACCCGACTACGGACATGCAAGCCCAACGGGAGAACCTGAAGAGAGCGGGATGCGAGATCAAGCCACCGACGCAGAGCGCCACGACGTACCGCTACTCCACGGCCTGCCAGGGCAAAGGCAAGACCACGGCGTCAAAGTCGGTTCTCGAAGCGACGAGCGCCGAGGCATTCACGCTCACGACCGACACGGCCACGAACAAGTCCAGGTTCCGCGAGGTGTTGCGCGCGCGGCGGCTCGGCGAATGTTCGAAGTGATGCTTGACCGGGGTTCTCAGTTACGCCCCGACCATAATCATTGCGCGCGAAGGCCACTCCCGCAGTCGCCAACAGGACAGTCAGTGCTAAGGCATTCAGGCGCGATCTCGTTCTGCTGGCCCGCCTTGCGAGTCACGGTTGCTTGTCGTACACCATCTCCGTCTTCGATCCGCGCAGCGGGTCGTCGAATACTATCTTGAGCGTCTTGCTGTCGGCCGCGACGTTGTAGGTAACGACCGTCTGGACCTTGCCGGCGTTCCGGTCGGTCTCGACGAATTCCCGATCGCTGACCTTCTTCAGCGTGACCATCGTGTGGTACGGATCGTTCTGTACCGGGTATTCCTTGCCGTCGAACTTCGCGTCCTGCACCTGGCCGTTCCAGATCCACTTGATGCCGTTGTCCGTCGACTCGAACACCAGTGTCCTGCCGAGATCCGAGTAGTCGCCCGCCGCCTCCCCCATCCATGCGCCGGAGATGGCGTGGGCCCCCTTCGGCGCCGGCCCGACCCTCTTGGATGTCACGCTGCCTTTCACGGGCTTCTCGCCGGAGTAATCGGTGAACGCGTATGTGGCCGTCTTGCCGTCGGCCGACACCGTCTCAGTGCCGTCCCCGACGATCTTGCCGTCCCGCATGCGGACGAACTCGACCGTGGTCGGGCTCAGTACCTTGACTGAGATGTGGTCGATGAAGGAGTTACCCGGGGTCGGCTGCTGAGTGCCGTCGGCCTTGACGGTGTACGGCGGCACACACGTCTTGCACGTGTACTGGCCGTCGATCAGCAGCGCTTCGTCCGGCTTTCCCGAGTACTTCACCGAGTCGAGCCTCAGCTTCCACGTGCCGTCGAACGGCGTCTTCGCAAGTGCGAGCGCCGGCACGAGCAGCATGAGCGCAAGAATCCTTCGCATGGCTCTTCCCTCCGTCCGAATACACGCATCTCAATGCAAGCGCCGTCGTCGTGTCAACATCAGGCCCGTCAGTCCAAGCCCCAGCAAAGCGAGCGTTCCGGGCTCGGGAACGGGATCGGGATCTGGACCGGGTCGCTCCACATTCGTGACTAAGAATCGGCCGTCCTGGAGTTCGCCGTCGACCGATCCGAAACTGGTCCAGACCTTGAAGCCGAGCGGGTTGTCGGGGTCAAAGAACGTGCTCGTAGCGCTCAGCCAATCGAAGGTCACCCCGACGTCGGGCAGGAAGCCGTCGATGAACATGAAATTGACAAAGCCGCCGACGATCGTCGCGTTGCCGGTCACGAAGATCTGGTCATAGAGGCCGCTGTAGTCCCACAGGCCCGGTGGGCCCGCGATCTCGATGTTGAAGATCGCGCCGCTCGCCATGAAGTTGCCGTCGATGGTCAGGCGGCCGGGCGAATTGGCTGGGTTGATCTCGAACGACCCCCCTTGATTGACAACTGGCGCAATGACGACGTCCCCGAAGATGCTGCCATTTCCTTTGAGGTCGCCAGACTCGAAGCGCACCGTTCCCGCCTTGAGTGTTCCATTGACTATCGTCGTGCCTCCGGTCTGGAGGTAGGTGCCGCCGCCGTCGTTCAGCGCGTTCAGATCGAATGATCCTCCAAGCCGGATATCCGTAGTTCCGGCACGCTGATCGAAAGTCCGATTGCCGCTGGACAATCCGCTGACTTTCCCGCCGTTCTGGATTTCGAACGTGCCTTCGTTGACGAGTTTGCCCTCCAGCTGCATGGTGCCCTTATTAACGAAGCTGCCTCCGGACGCGATTCGGGTGTCACCATAAGCGTAGAAGCTGCCGTCCTGGGTATTCTCGACCTCGCCGCCCGCCTGGACCGTCAAGGTGTCATTCTGGAAAAGTCGCCCGCTGTTCAACAGCGTGCCGCCGTTGGCGATCGTCAAGGACCCAGGCTTGCCAAAGTCACCGACGTACACACCGCCGTCACCGGCCGTGGTCACGGTACCCGTAACGGCGTGCGCGCCGAGAAGCGCGACGACGCCGGGTCCGATCGCTTCGAGGTGAGCCCCGTCAGAGTGCGTGCCGCCGCCGGCGAGATGCAGCTGCCCGCTGGTAGCCGAGATGGTGCCGGCGTTCACGATCGGTGCTTCGATCACGCTCGTGCCCGAACCGCCTGTCTTCTTGAGCATCGCCCCCGCCTCGTTGTGGAACTGGATCGGTATCGGGCCCGCGGCCGTGATGTCGGAGCTCGGGTCCTTCATCTCTATTCCATTGTCGTTCTTGAGGTCGACGACCCCACCGGAGAGATTCCGGAAATCGAAGCCGAAGTAGAGCGCCATGTTCCCGTTGCCGCTCTGGGTCAGCGTGCCTTTGTTCTGGATCTCGCCGGCCGTTGCCTTCAAGTCGAGCCCGCCCTGCACGGCTGTGGCACCGAGGAGCACGAACTGGCCGGAGTTGGGCGCCGTCATGACGGAACGCACTGCCGAGCCGGCGTCGTTCACGGTCATCGTCCCGATCGTGAACCTGCTGGAGGTCGTGAGCTGCCCACCGGTGAAGTCAATTCCCCCGACCTGAGATTCATTGGTGGCCCAGAGACTGCCACCGGCACCGATGTACAAGCGGCGACCGGAGCCATCGAAGCTCCTGACTGTCGTGGTCACCGGCCCATGCGTGTTTACGACCTGCAGATAGACGTTCGCACAAGGCGGCACCAACGGCGAATCGCACAGGGTGGTCGCCCGGGCAGTGTCGTTCGGTCCTGGAAGTTGACCGAACCCTCCACCGGAGTCGACCCAACCGTTCGGGGCGCTCGTGTTGCCCCAGTATTCACCCTGCAGGCTGAAAGTCTCCGCCCGAACGCCACCTGCTGCCGCCACGATTCCCGCGACGAAGAGCACTGACTTGATGGATTTCATCGTCATCCCCGTCTTCTTGCTTCCTTGAGATTCCCTGGCCCGGTCAATGATCGGGCGGCCCTTTCTGACGCTGTTTCATCCCTTCGCGGGTCTAGAGCCTCGCGATGGCGCGAAAATGGGGCGCGCGGCCCGTCCCTGCGCCGCACGCCCACCGAAGACGGTTCAGTTCGCCGTCTTGATCACGCCCTTGATGTCGAACGTGCCGACCGGCAGGGAGAAGAGGATCGTCGATCGGATCGACAGGGTGCCGGTTGCACCGACGAACCGGCCCTCGCCGCCGAGGACTTTGAGCGGTCCGGAGAAAGACGCGGTATTCGTTGCCGGGTTGTAGCCGGCGGGAATGCCGTCGTACTCCGCGTACACCCAATCGGTATCCGAGAAAGCGATGATCACGTAGTCGGACTTGATGCTGCCGTGCACGGCGTCGAGGTGGTCCCTCGTAACGACGCCGATGACCTTACCGTTCGGCAGGCCCGCGGCGCCGGCGGACTCCGTGATGCGGTCCGTGGGGTTGGACCAGTCGACCGGCGTCCACTGGATACCGAACGTGGCATTGATCGGCACGGCCTCGCCCGCAATCGCGGCTCCGGAGAGCAGACAGACGGCAAACACCGCAGCAGCCTTGAGCAGAGTCTTCATGAGCAGTTCTCCCTTGTGATCGAGTTCGGTCGCTTCGGTCCGACGGCCTCGTGGGCCTGCTTCGTCCGGGCCCAAGCTTCCCTGCGGACGGGACCCGCGACTACACCAATTAACGGGGAGTCGGTAGATTTGACAGGTCTGCCCCTGCAGCGTCGAAAGGACTCATATGCGTTTTCGCGAAGCGACAGCCTCGGACGTCCCCGCGATCGCGGCCCTGTTCGACGGCCGCAATGCCCTGCCGCTCGAGCCACCCGCCCGGGCGGCCCTGCCTGAACTGTTGCAGCGGCTCGTTGCAAGCCCGGCCTGCACGCTCACGGTATTCGAAGAAGAGAACCGCACGGGTCTCCGGGTGGTCTCGTTCGTCGGCGGGCTGTTCCTGCGCGAGGAGGTTGTCGATTCCCGGGAAGGGTGCGGCCAGCCAGGAATCGACAA
>JBBIVG010000156.1:0-3308 GCA_037439865.1 Nevskiaceae bacterium | reverse complement strand
GGCCGCACCCTTCCCGGGACTGCTCCCGTCGGTCTTCACGCAGTTGCTCCAGGGACAGCACCCTTTGCTCACGCTCGACGAGATCCGCCGCGCGAACTCGAAGGAGGGCTTGAGTCTCGCGGTGATTCCGATCGTTTATGGCCGTCTCGACTGGAACGGCCCCACGGTCGAGCAGTTGCGCAAACTTGCGCCGCAGGCGTTCATCCGCGCGATCGGCGGCTACCGGATCCGGGCGATCTATTACGAGGTATTCACCGACGAGGTGGCGGCCTACCTGCGGTCCGGCGGATACCGCCTGCTGCACGACTTCTCGTCCCGTGCCGGGACCGGGGTCATTCCGCCGGATTGCCGCCCTCGCATGTTCCGGCTCAGTGCCGAAGACCTTCCGCCCGGTGCCATGAGCATGGCCTCGCAGATGTTCAACCCGCCAGCGGCCGAACTCGGCCTCACGATCGCGGAGCAGCGGGTGGTGTTGCGTGCTCTCGACGGTGCCTCGGACCGCGCCATTGCGGACTCACTGGGACTGTCGCCCGAAACCGTGCGCTCGAACTGGCGGTCGGTCTATCGTCGCCTGGCGCACGTGCTGCCGAACCCGGATCCGACCGCGTCACAGGGCGACGAGACGTCCCGTGGCCTCGAGAAGCGCCGTGTCGTCATCGAGTACCTGCGCCAGAACCTGCACGAACTGCGGCCGACGCTTCCCGCTTCCCGGCGGACGACCGGCCGGTAAGCCGCTGGCCGTTCAGGGGCTCTTCAGCTCCGTGAGGACAAGCACGAACGGCGTGGAGCCCAGGTTCTCGATCGCGTGTTTTCCGGCCGGGTGCCACATGGCCTGACCCGCCTTCACGTGGGGATCACCCACGCGCCCGCCGGGCAGCGTGATCCGGATGTGTCCGTCGGTAAGATAGACGGCGACGCTGTCCGGATGCCCGTGCATGGCAGATTTCTCGTGCGGGCCGTACGAGACGCGCAGCACCCGCACGCGGTCGTTCTCGAACTCGACGGTGTAATGCTTCGGATCTGCTGTGACGGCATCCTGCGCGAAGGCCACCGGTAGGACGGGCAGCTGCAATGTGATCGCCCATACGCTGGCGGCGATGAGCCGTTTGCCGGCACGTGCCGACGGGGTCGTCATGGCGAGCGCTCCTCCATTTCAACGGGTCGCTGCCATGATTACACACGGCACGCCATCGTGGCGGCCAGGAGCGCTGGAACCTCCGCACCACGCCCTGCTACGTGAAGGTGCACGACTACATCGACGCGATCCAGTGGGACTCGACGACGAATGCGCCGCGCACCGTGCCGGACGTCGGCAGCTACACGCGCGGAGAGAACGAGGACACGAACGACGATCTGTACAACATCATGCCGTTGAACGGGAAGCTCACGCTCTCGCAGGACCTCGGCATCGAGAACCTGTTCGACCGCTTCTACGACCCGCCCCTCGGCGGCGCGTACGTCGGCCAGGGCACGACCATGACGATCCCGCCGAAACCGAACCAGCCGCAGTGGGGCACGCCGGTGCCCGGGCCGGGACGGTCGGTTTACGCCGGTGTGAAGGTCAGATTCTGAGACGAGGCAATCCGGGCAGGCTCACGGATCGAGCTTGCCGCCACGGCAGCGCGGGGGATTTTCGTGAGAAACTGCCTCGGCACGGCCGAGGACGATTCGCGATGACCGCCCCAGACGATGAAATCAGGACGCTAGTCAGACGCCTGGACGACGCCTGGAATGCGGGCGACGCCGAGGCATGGGTCCAGGACTGCCGGGAAGATGCCGACTTCATCAACATCCGCGGCGAAGTCCTGGCGGACCGCAAGGCAAACGAGACCCGGCACGCCATGATGTTCGCGGGCCCGTTCCGCGGGAGCCGGCTCTCCACCTCGATCCGTTCCATCCGGCGACTGTCCGCCGACTCGGCAATCGTCGAGACCGACTGTCGCCTGACAGACGCGCCGAGAATGCCGGCCGGCATCCAGCCCACCGAGCCCGGCGTGCTCGTGACGCGGCTCAAGCACGTGCTGGTCCGGGAGCAGGGCCGCTGGTGGATCGCGGCGTCTCAGAACACGGCCGTCATCGCCGGTCCGCCCTGATCCGCCGCAGCACCGCGACTGGCCAGGCCAGTCCGCGTAGGATTGCGTTTCCGCCTCGCCCGGAAACAGCCATTGCTCCGCTGGTTCGAACAACTCGTCACGCCGTATCCGGAGCACGCTCCTGTAGCGCCACCGAAGGCTTTCTTTTCCTTCATGTGGGCGTGCTCGGAGGGCCTGCGTCCGTACATCCTCGTGATGACGCTCTGCACCGCGGTGATCGGCGCATTCGAGGCGCTGCTCTTCGCGATGCTCGGCCGCATCGTCGACTGGCTGTCGAAGATCGAACCCGCGCAGATCTGGAACCAGGAGCGGGGCACGCTCGTCCTTCTCGGTAGCGTGCTCGCGGGCAGCATCGTGCTCGTCGCACTGCAGACCGTCCTGAAGCACCAGACGCTCGCCGCGAACTTCCCGATGCGGCTGCGCTGGAACTTCCACCGCCTGATGCTCGGCCAGAGCATGAGCTTCTACCAGGACGAGTTCGCCGGCCGCGTTGCGGCCAAGGTGATGCAGACGGCGCTCGCGGTGCGCGACACGTGGTTCACGGTGGCCGACATCCTCGTCTTCACGGTCATCTATTTCGTGACGATGGTGACGGTGGTCGGGCACTTCGACTTCTGGCTGCTCGTACCCTTCATCGGCTGGGCCACGGCGTACGGCATCGCGCTTGCGTACTTCGTGCCGCGGCTCGGCAAGATCGGCGCTGCCCAGGCCGACGCGCGCTCGCTGATGACCGGCCGCGTCACCGACGCCTACACGAACATCGCGACCGTCAAGCTCTTCTCGCACGCCAACCGCGAGGCGGGCTACGCGCGCGCCGCGATGCAGGACTTCATGCAGACCGCGTACGCGCAGATGCGGCTCGTGAGCGTCTTCGAAATCGTGAACCACGTGCTCAGCATGTCTCTCGTCTCGGGCACCGTCGGCGTCGCGCTCTGGCTCTGGACGAAGGGCCAGGTCGGCGTTGGCGCGGTCGCGGCTGCCGGCGCCACCCAGACGCGTCGGGCGCCACGCGGCGCTGCGCGCCAATTCCGCGCGCGATCGGGCGATCGACCTCGCCGCGGACTGCCTCGTGCAGGATGGCGCCGTGCTGAACGCGAGCGGGGAGGTGTTGGCAAAGAGCGCGTCGTGGTACTCCCAGAATTTCCCCTGGTCGAAGGCACACGAGGCCGCGCGCGCCGCCTGGCCGGCGCACAAGCCGCTGGGCGTGCGGCTGTC
>JBBIVG010000155.1:0-7754 GCA_037439865.1 Nevskiaceae bacterium | reverse complement strand
TTCGATGATGCGCCTTGCGGCGGGAGTTCGCATGAACTCGAGCAGGCCGCGCGCGTCGGCGTCGTCGCGCGCCGTCGCGAGCAGGACGGCCTGCTGCTCGATGGGTTGATACAGGTCCCGATTCACCTCGAGGACCTCACTCTCGATGCGGCCGCCCGACATGGGCCGGTACTCGAGCACTTGCGACCACGCGACGAAGCCGGCGTCGGCCGCGCCACTCGCAACGAACTGGAATGCCTGCGCGACACTCTCGCCCTGCACGATCGTGTAGCGTCCTTCCGTCGCGATGCCGAGCGAACGCAGCGTCTCGAGCGCGGCCTTGCCGTAGGGGGCTGCGCCCGGGTTTGCGATCGCCAGCGTACGCACGGACGGGTCCGTGACCGCTGCCCGCAGGTCCTTCCCGACCGGCCGTCCGGGTCGCCAGAACGCCAGGCGCCCGATCGCGTAGGTGAAACGCGAACCCGGCGCCGCGAGTCCGTCGGACTCGAGCCTCTCGGCACGCGCCGCATCCGCCGACAGGAACACGTCGAACGGCGCTCCCTGGATCACCTTGGCTGCGAGCAGGCCGCTCGCACCCGAGGTCACCACGCAGCGGCCCGGGCGCGATGCGAAGTGGGCGCGGCAGAGGTCCTCGCAGGTCTGCTTGAAGTTCGCTGCGACGGCGACGCGCACTTCAGGAGCCCGGTCGCTCGCCGGGACTGCGCATGCGGCCAGTCCGCACACCAGTGCCACGAGCCCTCGAATTCGTCGAACCATGCGCGCCTTCCTCGAACCTCTGCCGGTCGGACCCCATCTTAGGGGATCGCTGCGCTCGCCCGGAAACCGCGGAGGGATGTCGCTTTCGTGATCGACATCACCATCCTCGGCGAACGTCCCGCGCCGCAGGCCGGACCGGCCTACGTTTGCCGCAAGGCGGGGCCTCGCACCCGCGGCCAGGAGGAGACCTCGATGAACTCGAACCACTCGGTATCCAGTTCGCTCCGGCGTCGCATCCTATCCCGTGCACTCGTATTCCTCGCGCTCGCGCTGCCGTGCGTCGCGCTCGCGACGCCGCCCCCGTGGGCACCCGCGCACGGTTGGCGCAAGAAGAACGACCCGACCTACGCCGGCTACAGCGGCCGGACCTGGGACGACGACTACGGAGTGCAGTCCGGCCGGTGCAATCGCGAGGAGGTCGGTGCCGTGCTCGGCGGGATGGCCGGCGGCGTCCTCGGCGCGGAGGCCGGGAAGGGCTCGGAGCGGGTCGTCGCGACGGTCGTCGGCACGGTGATCGGGGCCGCCATCGGCGCCGAGATCGGGCGCCGCATGGACAAGGCGGATCGCTCCTGCGCGGGCCATGCCCTGGAGCTCGCGCGCGGAGGCCAGAGCGTCACCTGGTCCAACCCGGCCACGGGAGTCACCTACCAGCTGACACCCGTCGACGCATCGCCCGGGGCGGACGGCTGCCGCAGGTTCCGGCTCATCGCGACCGGCGTCTTCGGCCTGAGCGAGGGACGGACGACGGCGTGCCCGGCCGACGTTGGCGTGTGGGACCTCGCCCCCGAGGCGAAGATGTCGCGACGCTGACGGCGTCGAGGCCCGCGTCACGGCCACGGGGCCGGATCAGGAGCTTCGCGCAGCCTCGACGGCGAGGAGCACATGCCGGACGTGCTCGCTCGCGAAGACGTCCTCCAGTCCGCAGCTCATCTTGCGCTGCCAGTTGGGGTGCTCCTCGCTCGTGCCCGGCACGTTGACCGGATCCAGCATCCCGACGAGGTCCTCGATCTGGACCACGACGAGCGCTGCCGTGCTGCGCGCCAGGTAAACATGGATCGCGAGCGCGAGCGCCTCGCTGTAGGAGGCCGGGGAACCGTCACAACCGGACGGCATGAGGCCTGCCGACCCGAGGGCGGCGAGCAGCGCATTGCGGTCGCGGATCCTTTCCTCCAGCACCTGGACGCGGACCTCGTCGCTCGGGTAGAGCGCGAGCCGCTGCCGCAGGTCCACGTCGTTGCCCGACCAGTAGCCGCCGAGCGTCGGCAGGTCGTGCGTCGTGACGGTCGCAATCGCGCGCCGCGGATATTCCTCGGGCCGCCGGAACCGTCCGTCCGGATGCTTCTCGAACAGCAGCACGCGATACGAATACAGGTGCCGCTCGCCCATCGCGTGCGACATCTCGGGCGGCACGGTGCCGAGATCCTCCCCGACCACGAGGCACGCGTGGCGCTCGCTCTCGAGCGCGAGCACCGACATCAGGTCGTCCAGCGGATAGTGCACGTAGCCGCCGTCGGTCGCGCCGAGGCCGACCGGGACCCACCACTGGCGGAACAGGGCCATCACGTGATCGAGCCGCAGCGCGCCGAAGTGCCGCATGTTCGCCGCGATCAGGTGGCGGAACGGCTGGTACGCCTCCGCCGTCAGGACGTTCGGGTCCTGCGGCGGGATGCCCCAGTCCTGCCCCTTGAGCGCGAGCGCGTCCGGCGGCGCGCCCACGCCGGCGCCCTTGCGGTACAGCGCCTGGTCGGACCAGGTCTCCGAACCGCTCGGGTTCACGCCGACCGCATAGTCGCCGTAGAGGCCGACCGTCATGCCCAGATCGCGCGCGATGCCCTGCACGGCGCCGAGCTGTTCCTCGGCGAGCCACTGCAGCCAGGCGTAGTACTCGACGATCTCGGCGTGCGCGCTCTCGAAGCCCTGCACGCCGCCGCCCGCGGGATCACGCAGGTCCTCGGGCCACACGGGCCAGCCCCAGTAACGACTGCGATCCTGGCTGCTCAGCCATTCGTCGATGGCGTCGTGCAGCGCGTGCAGGCGAAGCGACTCGCCCCGCTCCGCAACGTACTTGCGGAATCGGGCCGCACGCGCGGTATTCCGCGCCAGGTGCTCGCGCCGGAAATGGCCGAACAACGACCGCAGCAGTGGCAGCTTGGCGCGCGCGACGCCCGGATAGTCCACGTGGGTCGTTGCGCGCAGGCGCTCGAGTTCGGCCTGGAATTCCGGCTCGGCGACGCGTTCGCGCGCCTCGGCGCACTCCGCGAACTCCGGCAGGCGCTCGACCGCGATGTAGAGCACGTTCAGGAAGTGGCGCGACGACGGGCTGTACGGGCTGAAGTGCCAGGGGTTGCCCGGGAACAACGCATGCAGCGGGTTGAGCCCGATGAACGACGCGCCGCGCGGCGCGAAATTGCGCACCACCGCCTCGAGGTCGTCGAAGTCACCGATGCCCCAGTTGCGCTTCGAGCGCAGCGTGTAGAGCTGCACGGAGACGCCCCAGAGCCGGCGCCCGTCGTGCAGCGCCTGCGGCTCGAAGCAGCGGCGCGGCGCCGAGACCAGCGTGCACTGCGCGTCCGCGCCGCGCCCCGTCTCTACGCGCAGCGTGTGGTACCCGTGTGGGAGCGGCTCCGGCAACGGCAAGGCGCGGCGGGTGTGCCGGCGATCGTCGACGCTGCCGCTCTCGAGCTCGGGAAGATCGCCGACGCGCACGCGCCCTTCGAGCCGCCCGCCGCTCTCCAGCGTCACGAGCCAGTCGAGCGAGCGCGCGGTGTCCTCGGCACCCACCGCGATCGCCACGCTCGAGCGGCCTGGATGCACGACCGCCACGGGCGGCAGCAGCGAGCGCCAGCGCGCTGCGCTGCGCTCGTTGAGCACACGTGCGATGGCGTCCGCGTCGTCGGTCGGGCAACCCATCGCGGCGAGGATCGCCTTCTTCGTCCGCGCGCTGACCGACATCAGTTCGCCGCGATAATTGTGGTACGCGTCGCCGATACCGCACTGTCGCGCGAGCTGGTCGAGTAGGGAATCGAGCATCACGAAACCACCGCCGGGAGGGTGGCGACGATGCCTGAGCGTGGCGAGGCTCGCAAGAGTCGCCGGATGACTACGTATTCACCGACTCGAGCAGCACGGAACTGCGCCGCTCGACCCTGAGCGCCTGCCCCGGTGCGTACGACGACGACGCGGCATCGGACAGGCTGCCGCTCGTGTCGAACAGCACGCGCCACGCCGAGTTCTCGGGTGGCGCCGGCAGGACCATGTCCACGTGCGAGTCGGCTGCGTTGAAGATCACGAGCAGGTCGCCGCTGTTCGCGGCGCGCGACGGCGCCCCGTCCATGTGCACCGCGATCGACTGCAGTCCGGAATCGTTCCAGTCGGCGTCCGTGAACTCTCGGCCGGACGGATGCAGCCACGTCACGTCCTTCGCATGCGCGCCGCGGCGCGTGCCCTTGAGGAACGTGTCGCGACGCAGCCAGAGCCGCGAGCGACGCAGGTCGATGAGCCTGCGCACGAAGTCCAGCAACTCCGCCTTCTTGTCGGCGTGGCTCCAGTCCAGCCACGCGATCTCGTTGTCCTGGCAATAGGCGTTGTTGTTGCCGGCCTGCGTGTGGCCGAACTCGTCGCCCGCGAGCAGCATCGGCACGCCCTGCGACAGGAACAGCGTCGCAAGGAAATTGCGGATCTGGCGGGCTCGCAGCTCGCACACGCCGGGATCGTCGGTCGGCCCTTCGACCCCGCAGTTCCAGCTCAGGTTGTGGGAGTGCCCGTCGGCGCCCTGCTCGAGGTTCGCCTCGTTGTGGCGGTCGTTGTAGGAAACGAGGTCGCGCAGCGTGAAACCGTCGTGCGCGGTGACCAAGTTGATGCTGGCCGTGGGCTTGCGCCCGTGCTGCCGGAAGAGATCGCTCGAGCCGGCGAAGCGCTCGGCGAAGGCGCCCACCAGCCCGCGATCGCCGCGCCAGAACGCCCGCACCGAGTCGCGGTACCGGTCGTTCCATTCCGACCAGCCGGCCGGGAAGTGACCGAGCTGGTAGCCGCCCGGCCCGACGTCCCACGGTTCGGCGATCAGCTTCACGTACGCGAGCGCGGGATCGGAGCGCAGCGCGGAGAAGAATGGCGAGTTGTGATTGAAGCCGCTCGGGTCGCGGCCCACGACCGTGGCGAGGTCGAAGCGGAAGCCGTCCACCCGCATCTCCTCGGTCCAGTAGCGCAGGCAGTCGATCACGAGGGCCCGCACGGCCGGGTCGTCAAAGCTGACGGTATTGCCGCAGCCGGTGAAGTTCTTGTACTGGGCGCGGTTCTGGTGCGCAAGCCTGTAGTACGTGAGGTTGTCGAAGCCACGCAGGCTCAGCGTCGGGCCCTGCTCGTTGCCTTCGGCCGTGTGGTTGAACACCACGTCGAGCACGACCTCGAGGCCCGCGTCGTGCAGCGCGCGCACCATCGTCTTGAACTCGGTGACCGGGTCGCTCACCGCGTAGCGCGCATCGGGTGCGAACCACGCGAGCGGGTTGTAGCCCCAGTAGTTCGTGAGTCCCCTGCCGACGAGGAACTCCTCGCTCACGAACGATTGCACGGGCATCAGCTCGACCGTCGTGACGCCCAGCTTGCGCAGGTGGTCGAGCACGGCGGGCTCGGCGAGACCGAGGTACTTGCCGCGCAGGTGCTCGGGCACGCCGGGATGCCGCTGCGTGAAGCCCTTCACGTGCAGTTCGTAGATGATCGTGTCGCGCCAGGGGACGCTCGGTGAGCGCACGCTGCCCCAGTCGAACGCGGAATCGACGACACGGCACCGCGGCACGTAGTCCGCGCTGTCCGTCTCGTCGGGAATCCAGTCGTTGCCCGGCTCGGCGCCGCCCAGCGACCGATGCCAGGTGAGGTCGCCGACGAGCGCCGTGGCGCAAGGATCCACGAGCAGCTTGGCGGGGTTGAAGCGGTGACCCTCCGCAGGCTGGTACGGCCCGTGGACGCGATAACCGTAAAGCGTGCCCGGGCCGCCGAAACGAGCAGGCAGGAAACCGTGCCAGATGTCGCCGGTGCGCGCCGGGAGTTCGAGTCGCGCGGTCTCCCGCCGCCCCGTGGCATCGAACAGGCACAGTTCGACGCGCGTTGCGTTCGCCGAGAACGCCGCGAAGTTGGTGCCCCGGCCGTTCCAGCTCGCGCCGAGCGTCTGCGCGGAGCCCGCCTCCAGGAAGGGCGCGTCATCGGCCGTCGCGGTCTGCGGGTCGGTCATCAGATCAATCCTCGCCAGTCGGTTCCGACCGCGGCAAAGGCCCTGCGAATCGCGGCTTCCTGCTCCGGCCCGAGGGGGCCCGACGAGACGGCCGCGGCGTTCTTCTCCAGGTGCCGCAGGCGGGTGCCGCCGACGATAACGCAGTCCACGCCGGGAGCGTAAGCCGCGAATCGCAGGGCCGCTGCGTCCCAGTCCGCAAAGTCGGGAACGAGCCCGGCTTCGCACAAGGTCCTGAAGCGCCGGTGATATTCGCTCTCGGCCGCATCGATCGGCGGGCGCGATCCCGCCCATGGCCGCCCGGCCAACGGCCGCTTCGCGATCGTGCCGAGCCCGCGCTGCTTTGCATCCGGCAGGACCCCGAGCGACTGCTGGTCACACACGTTCATCGACGCCTGCACGCTGCCGACTGCGCCGCTCTCGATGGCGAACCTGAGCGCCGCATCGTCTCCCGAGTACGCCGCGACACGCAGCTTGCCGAGCTTCCGGCACCGCTCGAGCGCGCGCGATACCTCGCCTGCACGCAGCAGCCCGATGTCGCAGGAGTGCAGGTGGACGACGTCGATCACGTCGGTGCGCAGTCGGTCCCGCGCCGCGTCCACGCCGGCCAGCACGCACTCGTACGTCCAGTCCGTTACGCCATCCACGCCATAGCCGACTTTTGTCGACAGCACGAACTCGTCGCGACGCCGCGCGAGGTGCCGCCCGATGCGCTCCTCGGACAGCCCATAGGAACGGGCGGTGTCGACGAGCGTCAGGCCGAGATCGAGCACGCCGTTCAGGACATCGGCCACTTCGTTCTCGGGCAGGCGCGGATCGCCCAGCTGCATCGCGCCGAAGCCCAGCACGGGAACGGTCAGGCCCGTCCGGCCGAAAGCACGCTGGTCCAAGGCTCAGCGCTCGGCGCGGAAGTAGAGCGCGGCCAGCGGCGGCAGGTTGAGCCGGAGGCGGAACGGATGGCCGTGCGAAGGCTGCGCATCCGCGGTCACGCGGTCCTGGCGGTTGTACGACGAGCCGCCGTAACGCCCGGCATCGCTGTCGAGCAGCTTCGCATACGTGCCGGCCTCCGGGACGCCGATCCAGTAGTCGTCGCGCGGCACCGGCGTGCAATTGAAGACGCACACGAGCGGCGGCGCTTCGGGGTGCGCGGTGTCGCGGCGCAGGAACGCGAAGATGCTCTGGTCGGCATTGTGCAGGTCGATCCAGGCGAAGGCCGCCGGGTCGGCGTCGCCCGCATGCAGCACCGGGAGGTCGGCGTACATGCGGTTCAGGTCGCGGTTCAGGTCGAGCAGGCCGCGGTGCTTCGCGTCGTCGAGCAGGTGCCAGTCGATCGAGTGCTCGTCGCGCCACTCGTGCCACTGGCCGAACTCGCTGCCCATGAAGAGCAGCTTCTTGCCGGGGTGCGCGGTCATGTAGGCGCGGAACCAGCGGTAGTTCGCGCGCTTCTGCCACTCGTCGCCCGGCATCTTGTCGAGCAGCGAGCCCTTGCCGTGCACGACCTCGTCGTGGGAGATCGGCAGCACGAATTTCTCCGACCACGCGTACACGAACGAGAACGTGACCAGCGAGTGCTCGAAGCGCCGGTACACGGGATCCAGCGACGCGTAGCGCAGCGTGTCGTTCATCCAGCCCATGTTCCACTTGAAGTGGAAGCCGAGGCCGCCGAGGTGCGCGGGCTGGGTGACGGCGGAAAACGCGGTCGACTCCTCGGCGAACATGAGCGCGCCCGGGTGGTAGCGGCCCACTGCGGTGTTCAGCTGGCGCAGGAAGTCGATGG
>JBBIVG010000154.1:5623-7776 GCA_037439865.1 Nevskiaceae bacterium | reverse complement strand
CTCGAGCTCGCGGCTCAGTCCGTAGACGACATCCGCCAGCCCGCCCACCTTCGCAACCGGTGCGCACTCGGAGGCAATCATTACGACGTACATGCTGGCTGCAATTGTACGACGGAGGCGACCGGCGCCCGGTCAATACGTGCCAGGGTCACGCCGGCGACGTTCGACAAGGCCCGGGGAGAAATCCCTGGCCGATGTGGTCTAATGTCCTTGCGGACGGCGTCGCGTTGCCGAACCTGCTCGCCTGGAGGGCTCGGAAGACATGCTGAAGTTCCTGCTGTGGTTGTTGCTGCTGGCGGTCTGCTCGCCGCTGGCTATCGCGGCACTCGTGCTCTGGCCGGTCGTCTGGCTGCTCACGCTCCCGTTCCGCCTGGTCGGCATCGTCGTCGAGGGCGGATTTGCGCTCCTGCGCGCGCTCGTCATGCTTCCAGCCCGGCTGCTGAGTGGCGGCCGGATCGGAGCCCACGCGTCCTGAGCGTTGCGGGGTGGGCCGACCACAGCCCCGTCGTCGGGCAACGGAGCGTCGGGTGAGAAAGATCCTCGTGGCCATCGACGGTTCGGATATCGCCATGCGCGCGCTCGACTGCGCCGCGAGGCAGTCGGCGCTGCTCCCGTCCGCACAACTTCATATCTTGATGGTCGAACCCGCCGTCGCCGTGTACGGTGAGGCTGCGGCTTATGCGACCGAGGACGCGGTGAGGGCCGGGACGGCCGAGGATTGCCGAGCCATTCTGGAATCAGCCCGCTCCCGGGTCGGTGGCGCCGTCGCGGCGCCGGCCGTGGAACTCCTACAGGGCGATCCCGCCGACACGATCGTTCGGCGCGCCGGAGAGCTCGGGTGCGAGATGATCGTCATGGGCACGCACGGACGCGGACGACTCGGCCAGACGCTGCTCGGCTCGGTCGCGCAGCGAGTCGTGCACACGAGCCACGTTCCGGTCACGCTGGTGCGATAGATGAAGAAATTCGATCCCATCCGGGCCTTCGCCGAACTCCGGCACGAGTTCGGCGAACACGGTGGCGTGAACATGTCGGTGGAAGAGAGCACGACGTTCACGGTCATCGATCCGACGACCATGCCGGAGATCTTCCAGGGCCACCTCGGGCCCGAGGTGGGTGGCTGCTACCTGTATGGCCGGCACTTCAATCCGACGGTCTACGTGCTCGGTCGACAGATCGCGGCCTACGAGGGGGCGGAAGCGGGCTACTGCACGGCGAGCGGCATGTCCGCCATCGCCGCGACGATCATGCAGCTCTGCAACAGCGGCGACCACGTCGTGGCCAGCCGCACCGTGTATGGTGGGACGTTCGCGCTATTGCACGACTACCTCCCGGCAAAGGCAGGCGTGAAGACCACGTTCGTCGACGTATCGGATCTCGACGCCGTGGCCGCCGGCTTCACCGACCGCACCCGGGTGCTCTACTGCGAGTCGATGTCGAATCCGACGCTGCGCGTCGCCGACATTCCGCGGCTCGCGCAGATCGCGCACCGCCACGGCGCACTGCTGGTCGTGGACAACACGTTCACGCCGCTGATCATCGCGCCGATCCAGCTCGGCGCCGACGTCGTCGTGCACAGCCTGACGAAGTTCATGAACGGAGCCAGCGATCACATCGCCGGCGCGGTTTGCGGGTCGACGGCGTTCATCACCCAGCTGATGGACCTGCACACGGGCTCGCTGATGCTGCTCGGGCCGACCATGGACCCCCAGGTCGCGTTCGACATCAGCCTGCGGCTGCCGCACCTGGGGCTCCGCATGACCGAGCACAGCCGGCGCGCGCTGGAGATCTCCCGCCGCCTCGCCGACGCCGGGCTGCCGGTCGTGTACCCGGGACTCGGTACGCACCCGGACCACGCGCTCCTCAATGCACTCGCGCACCCGGACTTCGGCTCGGGCGGTGTCTTGTCGTTGGATCTCGGCTCGCGCGACCGCGCGTTCGAATTCATGGGACGCCTGCAGAACGAGCACCGGTTCGGCCTGATGGCCGTGAGCCTGGGCTTCAGCGAGACGCTGATGTCCTGCTCGGCGGCCTCGACGAGCAGCGAGATGCCGGAGGATGAGCTGGCCCGGGCCGGCATCGCGCCCGGGCTCGTGCGGCTGTCGATCGGCTACACCGGCATTCCGGCCTACATGCATCCTGTCATCGCCGAG
>JBBIVG010000154.1:0-5613 GCA_037439865.1 Nevskiaceae bacterium | reverse complement strand
ACCGGGACGCTGGAGCAGCGCTGGTCGCAGCTGCAATCCGTACTTCGGACGATGGGGGTCGTCGTCTGAAAACAGCGAAGCCCACATTGCGCGGCGTGCAGCACCAGTGGGCCGCGATATATGCCGCGGGCGCCGGCACGGGGCTCGTCGCGCTGGCGCCCGACTCGCGGTCGCGCATCGCGGCCGCGATCTATGCCTCGAGCCTGGTCCTGCTGCTGACGATCAGCGCCGTCTATCACGGATTCCACTGGCAGCACCGGACCCGCATGTGGCTTCGACGTGCGGACCACGCATCCATCTTCCTGCTCATCGGCGGTACCTACACGCCGATCGCTCTGCTCGCGCTCGATACGCTCACGGGCTGGCACCTCCTGACCGCGATCTGGTCCGGGGTTGCCGTGGGGGTCGTCGTGTCGATGCGCTGGCCCAGCGCACCGAAGTTCGTCAGCGCGTCGATTGCGGTGGTGGTCGGCTGGACGATCGTGCCGTACTTCGGTCGCATCGCGGACGTCCTCAGCGCGGCTGAACTCACCCTGATCGCTGCCGGTGGTGCCGCATACACGTTGGGTGCGGTCGTCTACGCGGTGAAACGGCCGGACCCATGGCCGCGCACCTATGGCTACCACGAGGTGTTCCACACACTGACGCTGGTAGGTGCCGGGCTCCACCTGATCGCAGTCATCTCCCTCCTGCGGATGGCCGGCGCTCAGGCCTGACCCGACGAGGGACGAGGCAGGGTCGTCACCAGCGCCCGTGCGGGCCGCGATCCGCGTGGGTATCGTCCCGGCTGGCTGGGGACCGGGCACCGAGCGGATCGGCGCCCGGCGGCCTGACGACGAAGCGGCGCACGCTGCCGTGTTCCTTGGCGATGAGGCGCGCAAGGCGCGCGCGTACGGCCTGATCGGACTCGGTCGGGCGGGTTCGCCAGCGCAGATGGTCCATCCAGGTCGGGCTCTCGAACCGCTCGACCCAGAGATCCGGGGCATCGATGTCCTGGGAGATCGACCACGCGCGTGCACCGTCCCTGCGCCGGATGCGGCCGATCTCGTTGATCACGGCGACGAAATCCACCGCGTGCTCGGGCGGGACGTGGTACTCGATGGTGACCACGATCGGACCCGAGGATGGGTGGATCTCCGCACTCGGCGGGTTCGGCTCGACACGGGCACGCGGATCGAGTGAACCGAGCTGCGCGACGGCGATCGGCAGCCAGCGTGCCGCCAACAACGACACCAGCGCCGAAAATCCGGCCACGACCAGCGATTCGCGCAGGCCGGCCGAATGCGCGAACCGGCCCCACCACCAGCTGCCGAACGCGATGCTCGCGAAAGCGATCGTCTGGTAGATGGCCAGCATCCTCGCGGTCACCCAGCGCGGCGAAGACATCTGCACCGCGATGTTGAAATTGGCGAACGCCAGTGTCCACGCCGTGCCCGCGAGCACGTGGGTGAGCAGCGTCAATGCCGTCCAGCGACTCAGGCCGATACCGATCATCGCGACACAGGCGAGGGCCGACAGCGAGCGGAGCAGGCCATCGTGACTGAACTGGCTGCGAAGGGTTGCGCTCGAGAGCGCGCCGAGCATGGCGCCGACTCCGAAGCCGCCGAGCAGGATGCCGTAGGTCGTGGCACTGCCGCCGAGCAGGTCGCGCGCCACGATCGGCATCAGAGCGGGCACCGCCGCGATCGGGATCGTGTAGAGGATGCAGCGGAGCATGATCGCGAGCAGGTGCGGGGACAGGCTGATGTAGCGAACGCCGGCCGCGATCGCCGAGCCCAGTGGCTCCGGAGGAAGGTCGCTGCGCGCGCGCACCGGTCGCCACCAGACCAGCGTCGTGATGATGCCGACGTACGACACCGCGTTGATGATGAACGCGGCCGCCGAGCTGAAGGCCGCAACGATCAGGCCGCCGATTGCGGGTCCGAGGCTGCGGGCCATGTTGAATCCGACCGCATTCGCCATGACGGCCGGCGGTATCTGCGCTCGAGGCACCTGGTCGCCGATGGAGGCCTGCCACGCCGGCGCGAACATCGCGGACCCGCAGCCGATCAGGAAGGTCAGGCCGAGCAGGAGCGACGGTGTGATGCGGCCGGCGAGCACGACGGCCGCCAGTGCTACGGACGCGAGCACCGCGAGCACCTGCGAAAAGAGCATGATCGAGCGACGGTCTCGCGTGTCGGCGAGGGCGCCCGCCAGGAGGGACAGGAAAAAGAACGGCAGCGATCCGGCCGTCTGTACCAGTGCGACCTGGTCCACCGAGGGGGCGATCGTGGCCATCAGCCACGACGCGCCGACCGTCTGGATCATGCTGCCGAACGAGGAGGCGAGCGAGGCCCACCAGAACAGGGCGAATGCTCGGTGCTCGAACGGGGCGAGCGTCGCGCTCCGCCAGCGGTCGAACCGAGTCGAATGCGCTCCGGGCATCGACGTCACCGACGACGTGCCGTCACGCGTCGATGCGTGCCGTGTGTGCGTCGTTGTCGACGACGGCGTGGATGTCGAAGTACTGGACGTCCGGAACCGCGCCGTAGACGGTGCGCAGGCGCTCGCGCCATGCGGCGTTGTAGAAGGTCTCCGCCGTCTCGCGCGACTCCCATTCGTAGATTCCTCCACCGTGGCTCGCGTTGCCCGCGAAATACTTCCGGTGCAGGCCGGGTATCCCCTGGTAACGAGGCACCGAGTCTTCCAGGACCGCGCGCAGCTTGGCGCCGGTGAGTCCGGCCGGGGCGGGGAAGCGGACGATGGCGAGGCAGCGCATGATGAATCTCCTCCGTCGACTTGCCGACGCTAGCACCGGGAATGCAGAGTAACAATCAGTGGGTGGCGACGTGAGACGCGCCGCCATCGCGAGGAGCGCAATCGCGAGGCCGCCTTCGAGTTGCTGCACGCTTTCCAGGCGGCCGAATTCGCCCGGGCGCTGGTCCAGCGGTGCCGAATGCTGGACGGTTTGCCGAAGCGCGAGATCGAGGGCCGGCTCGGCGAGCGGGTCCGGGCGCGACCGGCGTAGTTTCCCGGATTGCCGCGCTCCGGTCCGCGAGGGAACGTGCGCGGATCGTACCGGCGAGGTCGGCCAGCCGTGATGCCCGACAACCTGCTGCAGGCGCTCCTGATCTCGGCGGTCCCGGTCGTCGCGGCCGCCTTGGGCGCGGCGATCGCCACCGTGCGTCCGCCGGGACGCGTCGTACGGAGCAGCATCCAGCACTTCGCGGCAGGCGTGATCTTCTCGGTGGTGGCGGTGGAACTGCTGCCCGAGGTGCGTCGCGGGCACGACCCGTTCGAGGTCGGCTGGACGTTCGCAGCCGGGCTCGCGCTGATGCTGCTGATCGACGAGGTCGTGAAGCGTTTCAACCACGGGGGAGAGCATGCGACCGGGGGCGCGCCCTCGCCCGGGCAACTAGTGCCGATCGGCGTGGACCTCCTGATCGACGGGCTCCTGATCGGGATCGCGATGACCGCGGGCGTCAGGCAAGGCGTGTTGCTCACGGTCGCACTGACGCTCGAGTTGTTTTCGCTCGGACTCGCGATGGCGCTCAATTTCGGCGCATCGCGTCCCTGGGTGCGGGTGCTGGCCCCCACCGCGATCGCGTCCCTGATCATCGTCGGTGCGCTCGCCGGCGAGACGCTGCTCGTCAATGCATCGGTGCACACGCTGGCGGGGCTGTTGTCGTTCGGCTGCGCGGCACTGCTGTTCCTCGTCACGGAGGAATTGCTGATCGAGGCGCACGAGTCCGCGGACACCGCGGTGACGACGAGCATGTTTTTCCTGGGCTTCCTGATCTTCCTGCTGCTCGGAATGGTGGAGTAGGGGAGGCAGGCTGACGCGCGCGAAGCCCGCGCGCAAGGAGTTGTAACCGGTGGATCTGCAGATCAGAGGCAAGAAGGCGGTCATGGCGGGCGGCAGCGCGGGCATGGGCCGTGCCACCGCCGAACGGCTGGCCGAAGAAGGGGCGGAACTCGTACTCACTGCGCGCGGCGAGGAACGGCTGAACAAGGCGGCGCAGGAAATTGCGCAACGCTACGCGATAAAGGTCACGCCGGTAGTCGCCGACTCGTCGACGCAGGCGGGTCGTGAGGCGCTTTTCCGCGCGTGCCCGGACCCTGACATTCTCGTGATCACGATCAAGCCGCCGGACCCCAACGGCGACTTTCTGAAAGTGACGCCCGAAATGTGGCGAGCCTCGGTCGAGACGGCGCTGATCGGCCCGATCGAAATCATGCGCCACTACATTCCGGTGATGAAAGCGAAGGGCTGGGGCCGGATCGTCAACATCGCCACGTTCTCTGCCAAGAACCCGATGATCTGGCGGCTGATGTCGGGTCCGGCGCGGTCTGCGCTGGTAAATTACACCGCCAGCGTCTCCCGCGAGATCGCCCGGCACGGCGTCATCCTCAACAATGTCCTGCCGGGCATGTTCGCCACCGAGGGCGCCGCGGAAATCATGGGCGCCTATGCCGACGCATTCGGCTTGTCACGCGACCCGCAGGCGGTGCTCAAGCATTTCATGGAGCACAATCACATTCCCGCGGGATTCGTCGCCCGTCCAGATGACCTGGCCCCGATGGCAGCGTTGCTCTGCAGCCCGCTCGCGCGCTTCATCGTTGGCCAGAACATCGTCGTCGACGGTGGACAGCATCTCGCCCTCTTCTAGGGCTATTGCTCAGGCGTCTGCCGTTGCGTCCTGCGGAGCCGCTGTCGCTTCGCCTGCGGCGCTGGTGAGTGCCTGGAGTCCGGCGATGACCACCGGTTCTGCGGCGAGACTGACGAAGAAGCGCTGCTTGGTGAGGAAGCGGTCGCGAATCTCCTCCTGCCAGTCCGCAGCCATGTCCAGCGGGACCGGCTTTGCGAGCAGGGACTCGGTGCCCAGGATGCGGACCGCGAAGCCGTTGTAGGGCGGCAGGAAGGGCGGGTACTCGGTGTCGGCGTACCGGAAGCAATCGACGAGCGTGTACCGAGTCGGGATGTCGGTCGAGCCTTCGACTACCCAGATCCGGTCGCCGAAGCAGAGCTTCGTCTGTGGTTTCCTGCTGTACCCGACCGATCGCGCCAGCGAGGCATAGCTGTGTCCCACGGTCTTCTGGCTGTGATAGACGAGCCAATCGGTCATTCCTCGGTCTCCTTGGGGTGCTTTGGCCAGTTTCGACGCTCGGCGCGTAGCAAAACGGATGCACGCCGGTCTGCCAACTGTGGTTAGTACGATGGTCGGGACGGAGTCGGGGGGAACGTGGCCTGTCGCGCGTAGCTCCCCGGATTGCGCGGGCCATTGGAGTGGGCCAGCCTGACGCGACCACGATGGGTGGTGGACGGCGCTGTGGCTGCCGTGGGTGGCGCACATGAAGACGCTGAGCGGCCTCGACGGGATGTTCCTGCATCTCGAGACACCGGAGACGCCGATGCACGTCGGTTCGCTGATCGTGCTGCAGCTGCCGACCGGTTACCGCGGCGACTTCCTCGCCGACGTGAAGCGTATGTATGCGCGCCGCGCGGCGCTCGCGCCCGTGCTCAAGCGCACGCTGCGCGAACTGCCGCTGCAGTTTGCCAATCCCGCCTGGGTGCAGGCGGACGCGCTCGATCTCGACTACCACTTCCGGCGCGTGGTGCTGCCGAAACCCGGG
>JBBIVG010000153.1:0-7789 GCA_037439865.1 Nevskiaceae bacterium | reverse complement strand
ACGGCGATGGCGATGGAACTACGCTTGCTGGCTCTCATGGTCATCCGTGCGGGTGATGGCGTGACGTGGCGAGTGTCGGCGGGCCAGCTGCCGATGGCAAGTGCCCGCCGGGCGGCCGGGGTCGCTTTCCCGCGGCGGCAGGCACATCATCGGCGCCGACCACCAGCAGCAGGAGCGGGCGCCATGGGATTCAAGGAATACGGTGACCACGATGCAGTGGGTCTGGCGGCGCTCGTGCGGGGCGGGCAGGTGAGCCCGTCCGAACTGCTCGACGAGGCGCTCGCGAGGACGGCGGCGGTAAACCCGAAGATCAACGCCGTCATCCATCTCATGGAAGGACGGGCCCGGGAGGCGATTGCGGCCGGCTTGCCCGACGGGCCCTTCCGCGGCGTGCCGTTCCTGATCAAGACCTCATGACCGCGTACGCCGGCGAGCCGATGCGGCTCGGTTCGCGCCTGTTCAGGGACTACGTGCCGGCAGACGACGAGGAACTCACGCGGCGCTACCGTCGCGCGGGACTCGTGATCTTCGGCAAGACGAATACGCCGGAATTCGGCGTGACCAACGTCACCGAGCCCGAGCTATTCGGGCCGACCCGAAACCCGTGGAACCTCGAGCGCACATCGAGCGGCTCGAGCGGCGGCTCGGCGGCGGCCGTCGCCGCGCGCATCGTGCCTGCGGCAAACGCGAACGACGGCGGCGGCTCGATCCGGACGCCGGCGTCGAACTGCGGACTCGTCGGGCTCAAGCCGAGCCGCGGCCGCAACCCAAGCGGTCCGCTCGCGCCGGACGTGTGGTTCGGCCTGATCGGCGAGCACGCAGTCACCCGCACGGTGCGCGACAGCGCCGCCCTGCTCGACGCGACGTCGGGCGACTATCCGCAGCAGCTGATGAAGCTGCCACCGCCCGCGCGGCCGTTCCTCGAGGAGGCGACGCGCGAACCCGGGCGGCTCCGCATCGCGTTCAGCTTCGATCCCGGGCTCGCCAAGTCGTTGCACCCGGAGAACCGATCAGCCCTCGCTGCGACGGCGCGGCGACTGGAATCGCTCGGGCACGAGCTCGTCGAAGTACGGCTGCCGCTGCCGCCCGAGTCCTTCATCGACAGCTACGCTGCCCTGGTCTCCGCCGACGTCGCAGCGACGCTGCGCTCGGCGAAGATGCGGGTGGGGCGCGACGCGACCAGCGACGACGTCGAACTCGCGACCTGGATGCTGGCGAGGATCGGCGAGGCGCAGTCGGCCGTCGACGTCACCGAGGCGCTGTGGAACGCCCGGAGTTTCGCGCGGCAGTGGCTCGGCTGGTCGGCCGCGTTCGACGTGCTGCTCACCCCGACGGTCGGCGTGCCGCCGCTGCCGATCGGCGCCTACAAGCTGTCTACGCTGCAGCGGCAGGGACTCAAGCTGCTCGCCGCATTGCCGTCGGGGGCGCTCATGAGTCAGCGACCGAAGATCGTCGAGGCGTTCGCGGCGGTGTTCGAATCCTCGCCCTACACGATGGTCGCCAACGTGACCGGGCAGCCCTCGATGTCGCTGCCGCTGCACTGGACGGAGGACGGCCTGCCGATGGGAATGCTGTTCACCGCTCGCACCGGAGATGAGGCGACGCTCGTCCGGCTCGCCGCGCAGCTCGAGCAGGCGATGCCGTGGAAGGACCGGCGGCCGCCGCACGCGGCGGCGTAACCTCAGGCGTCGAGGCCGGTGAGGTCCCGGGGCTCGAGACCGTTGGCGCGGCAGTAGGCGAGGTAGCGGTCCACGGCGGTGCGCCAGTTCTCGGTGCCGACGACCTTGCCTTCCTCGTCGAGCATCAGCAACTCACCCTGCGTGACCATGAACATGATCACGTCGTCCGTGCCGTCCGGGAGCGATTGCGGGGTGTGCTGCGACGCCGGGTGCTCGATCACGACGCTGCCGGGCCCGGCCACCCAGTCGTGTTCGCGGTACTTCCAGCGCCCCTGGACCGTGTAGATGGTCGTCGTGCCGGCGTGATGCAGCCGCGGCAGTTCGACGCCGGGCGGCGCGCGCAGCACGCTGATGACTTCCCCGCGCACCGGGTCGGCGCGGTACAGCTTGACCGAGACGAGGTCGGAATAGGGCAGGAACGGCATCCAGGGGATGCTGTCGTCCGTGATGCAACTCGTGTCGATGGGTTCCGAGGTCATGGGGCCTTCCGTTGGCAAGTCCCTTTGCAGCGGCGCTCGTTGTTGGTCGTGGGCCGAGACGGACCGGGTGAGAGTAGTCCCGCGCACGAGGGCGGCTGACCACTCGCGTCGGGGGGGTGCCCCGCTCGCCGGCCGGCATGGATGGGCTATGCTTGCCTGAAAGGGGTTACAGTCGCAGGGGATTCCGGTGAACGGAGCGTCGCGCAGGGCGCAGGCATGATCGCGTCCCCGTTCCTGCTCAAGACGGCACCGCCCAGGCTCGGTCGGGCGCTTTTTGCGAGGCCCCGGCTCGACCAGCGCTGGTCCGAGATCAGCGACCGCACCGCGATCATCGTCACGGCGCCGCAGGGCTTCGGCAAGACCACGCTGCTCGCACAGTGGCGCCGCCGCTGGCTCGAGCGCGGCGCGTTCGTCGCATGGGTCTCGCTCGATGCGCAGGACGATCGCGCGCAATTCGTGGACGTGCTGCTATTCGCGCTCAGGGCCGCGACCGGGCGCGAGTCCTTCGCTACCGCCGCGATGCAGGGCCGCCTGCAGGAGAATCGCGAGCTCGAGGCGCTGACCACGCTGCTCGCGGAGGTGGCCGCCCTCGCCACGCCCACCGTGATCGTGCTCGACGACGCGCACCGGATGCCGCAGGCGACGTTGCGCGAGCTGCTCTCCTACCTGCTGAACAACGCGCCGCCTAACCTGCAGTTCCTGATCGGCTCGCGCCGGCCCCTCGAACTCCAGCTGAGCGACTTGCTGGCGACCGGCCGGCTGGCGAACGTGGATGCCGGGGACCTGCGCCTCAAGCTCGAGGAGTCCGTCGAATTCCTCAGGAGCCGGTTCGGATCGAAACTCGGCATGGACGACGCGGTGCGACTCCACGAGCTCACCGAAGGCTGGCCGCTGGGATTGCAGCTCGCCGCTGCCACAATCGAGCGCGCGAGCGACCCGAACGCGATGGTCAGGCAGCTGAACGCGCGGCGCGGGGACATCCAGCGGTTCTTCTTCGAGTCGCTGCTTTCGCAGCGCACGGAGGAGGAAGCCGGATTCCTCGTGCGGCTCTCCATCCTCGAGACAGTAAGCGCGGATCTCTGCGCGGCCGTGACGCGTCACCCGGACGCCACGCGCCTGCTCGACCACGTGGTGCGAAGCTCGCCGCTGGTGATGGAAGGCGAGGACCGCGAGTGGATTCGCCTGCATGCGATGGGCAGGGACTTCCTGCTCGGACAGTTCGACAAGCTGCCGATCGAGGAGCGGCGTGCCTGCTACGAGCGCGCCGCCGCCTGGTACGCGGAACACGGCCAGTTGCAGGAAGCGGCGCGCCATGCCTGGGCAGCAGGCAACGAAGCGATGGCCGTGCAGCACGCAGCACGGTGCCTGCGCGACATCGCGAGCGAAGGGCGCATGAGCGATGCACGGGACTGGTTGCGGCGATTGCCGGCGTCGGTCCTCTCGCGGGACGTCCGGCTGCTGATCACTGCGGCATGGATCGAGGGCCTCGGCGACGGGGCTGCCAATGTGCCCGCGCTCATTTCGCAGGTCCGCCGGCATCCGCAGTTCGACGCCACGTGTGCGCTGGAGGTGGCGCTGGCGTCGGCCGCCGCGGGAACGTTCTGCGACAAGCCGGGCCTCGTCGCCGAGGCGCTGCGCGAGGTGAGCGAGCCCCTGGTCGGGGCGACGCCGCTGCACCTGGTGTCCCTCGCGAATCAGCGCGCGATCCTGGCGATGCATTCGGGCGAGACGGAGCGTGCGCGCCAGGTCCTGAGTGACTGCCTGGCCGCGACTGCCCGCGAGCCACTGCTCCGGCTGCCGCTGGGGTTCGCGGACTTCGCGATCGGTCTCACCCATCTCTGGGAGGGCAATCCCGCGCGGGCGGTTTCCGTGCTGCAGCCGCGGCTGGAGGCCGCGGAGCGCGAGATGGGTCGGCGCAGCATCGTCGCGTCCATGCTTGCAGCCGGGTGTGCGGCCGCGTTCTATCTGCAGGATTCGATGGCGGAGGCGGTCGCCGTACTGGCGGACCGGCTCGACGTCATCGAGCGTGCCGGGATGCCCGATCCGATCGTCCTGGCCTACCGTGTCCTGGCGGAGAGTGCCGCACGGCGCGGCGACGAACGACGCGCGCTCGACATGCTGCAGTCCCTGCACGAGGTCGGCCTGTCACGTGAATTTCCGCGGCTGGTCGTCGCAAGCCTGTTCGGCCAGGTGCGCATCCACGTGATGGCGTCGCGGGTCGGGACCGCCGCGGAAGTGCTCGAGAGTGCGATGGCGCTGAGGCCGACGTTCGAGCGACCCGAGTACCGAGCGTTCCTCGCCATGCTGGACCGCCGGCTCGCCATCGCGGCGGCGTCCGTCCGCCTGTCGAGGTCCGACCCGGAGGGGGCGGACGCGGCGCTGCGCGCGATCCCGGATCCGCCCCCGTGGCTGCGCTGCAACCCCGACGTGCTCAGCTGCCGCGCGCTGCGTGCGCTGGCCGCACACGAACTCGGCCAGCCAGGCGCGCGCGAGGCCCTGAACGAGGCGGTGAGCCTCGCAGAACTGCGCGGAATGCGCCGGATCGTGGAGGAGGCCCACCCGGGCCTGGCAGCCCTGATCGCGCCCGCGCAAGTGGCGTCCGCGAGTGAGGCCGGCCCCAAGGCTGCGCAAGAGACCGACCGCGTGGCCGGCGCGGGCACCGCTGTGCCGGGACAGGGCTCTCCTGCGAGCGGCCTGCTCACCCCGAAGGAAGCGCAGATCCTGTCGCTGCTCGCAGCCGGCATGGCCAACAAGGAAATCGCGCGCGCGATGGACATCGGCGAGCAGACGGTCAAATGGCACCTGAAGAACGTGTTCTTCAAGCTGAACGCCGCGAGCCGGCGCCACGCGGTGGACCGGGCCCGCGTGCTCGGGCTGATCAGCGCCTGAACGGCCCCGTCACGAGCCGCAGCGCGGAGCGGTTGCTGCGGACGCGAATCGAGTTCGCGGTGCGAACGAAGCCGAGCGGCGAGCGGACGCGACGCAGGTCCCGGAGGTTTGCCCGGGCGAGATCGATCGTCTCGTGTGCCAGCATCGCGTACGCTTCGATGACGCGCTCGAAGTAGGGCCTGAGCCCGCGCCCGGGCCCGGTGGCGTCCCCGGGACCCGTGACGTTGCGTTCCGGCCCGGCGAGGCGCGCAGCGAGGCGTGGATAGCGCGTCGCCAGGCGATTCAGGTCCAGGGCCGGGTCGCGCTGGCTCGTGCCCGCCATCAGCGCGGCCCAGTCGGACGCGCGCAGCACGCGCTCGCATCCGGTGTAGAACACGGCCTCCTCGCGCTTCATGTGTTCGCGCGTGTGCCTGACGTACTGCTGCAGCTGCTTCGCCAGCCGGACGCCGGCGCGGCCCCGCAGCTGCGCCATCGTCGTGCGCGAGATTTCGCCGGCGAGGGCCTCGGCGCGCTGTTGCCCGCTGCGGTGTTCGCGCACGAGACGGTCCATGTTGCGATACAGCTGCGGCTCGCGGGAGCGGATGCGCGCGAACAGCTGGTCCTCGCGCGGGTGGTGCACGGAGTGCTGGTAGATCAGCAGGTAGCGCAGCGCCTCCGCCAGCACCGGTCGCGCCTCTTCCGGAGACGCCTGCAGCATCGATTGCTGCGCATCGACTTCGCGCAGTACGCGCGACAGGCCGGCGTGGTCGTCGCGCAGCAGGCCCATGAACGTCGCCGCGGACTCGCTGGCGCGCACGCGGCGCCCCGTGCGGGCGGTCTTGCTTCGGCTCATGGACAGCGCTCCCGGATGAAGTCCGCGCAGTGATCGATCGCGCGCCCGGATTCTGGCACGAAGGGAAGTCCCTGCCAGCCGTGTGGCATTTCCCTCCAGACCTCGAGCTCGGCGGCGACGTCCGCCGCGCGGGCGCGCTCGACGCAGCGCCGGCTGTCGTCGAGCAGGATCTCGGTGCTGCCCGCCTGGAAGAACAGTGGCGGCAGCCCCGAGAAGTCGCCGTACACCGGCGAGACGTAGGGATGAGTCATCTTCCCTATCTCGCCACCCACGTACATGGCGCGCATCTCGACGCCGCGCTTGTGACTCAGGACCGGGTCGCGCACGGCATTCGTGACCCGGGAGCCGTCGTGGGGATCCGTCAGGTCGGTGAGCGGCGACATCAGGATGGCGCCGGCGGGCATCGGCAGGCCCCGGTCGCGGAGCGCGAGCAGCACGGCGAGCGCCAGGCCGCCGCCTGCGGAGATGCCGCTCACGACGATGCGGCTCGGGGCGATGCCTAGATCGAGCAACTGCTCGTAGGCGCCGACACCGTCCTCGTGCCCGGCCGGGAACGGATGCTCGGGGGCGAGCCGGTAGAAGACGATTCGCGCGCGCGCAGTCGCCGCGGCGCACAGTCGCGCCAGCATGGCGCGCTCCATGTTCGGCAGGCGCGCGACGTAGGCACCACCCGGAAAGTGCAGGATGACGCGATCCGTCCGCCACCCCCTGGCTTGCAGCCAGTCGGCGTCGCAATTCGGCAGCGGGTGATCGTTCGCCACCTCGAAGCCGGGCGGGTGGTCCGGGAACAGCCGCTCGATGGCGCCGATCTGTCCGCGCAGCTTGTCCACCGAGACGTCGCGCTGCAGGAGCTGCTTGACCGTCAGGCGGCTCAACAGGCTCGCGGTCGTCGTTTGCCAGCTGACCATCTTGGTCGTTACTGCGTCCGCTGCTCCGCCAGCGCCCGAGCCGCCTTGTAGTCCGCCTTGCCGTTCGGCATGCGCGGAATCGAGGTCACTTCGATGAACGCGCGCGGGCGCTTGTACCCCGCCATCCTGCCCTGCACGAATTCCGCGAGTTCCGCGGCGAGCCTGGTGTCCGTGCCTTTCGCGGCGACGAGGGCCACGACGCGCTGGCCGAAGCGCTCGTCCGGCAGGCCGATGACGAGGCAGTCGGCGACGGCGGGATGCGCCGCGATCACGTGCTCCACCTCTTCCGGGTAGACCTTCTCGCCCCCGGTGTTGATGCAGGCCGAGCCGCGTCCGAGCAGCTGCATCGTGCCGTCCGGGTTCCACTGGCCCCAGTCGCCGATGAACGCGTAGCGCCGGCCGTCCACGACGCGGAATGTCTTCGCGGTCTTCTCCGGGTCCTTGTAATAGCCGGACGGCAGCACGTCGCCACCCGCGGCGATGAGGCCCGGCTCGCTGGAGCCCTTGGGGATCTGGCGACCGTCCTCGGCGAACAGCTTCGTCTCCGCCAGCGGCACGAACCTGGCGGCCGCGCCCGTGGCACCGCGCCGGCTCATCTGCAGCGCCATCGCGCCCTCCGTGGCACCGACGCCGTCGATCAGCGTCGCGTCCACCCATTCGAGCATCTGCTCCTTGACGCCCTGGGACCAGATCACGCCGGAGGACACCACGAGCTTGAGGCAGGACAGGTCCAGCGTCTCGCCGCGCGCCTTCGCTTCCTCGAGCGCGGCGAGCATCGGGCGCGCGAAGGCGTCCCCGACGATGATCAAGCACATCACGCGCTCACGGGCCACCGTCCGCCAGATCTCCATCGGGTCGAAGTTGCGGTTCGGCAGCGTGACGCAGCGGCCGCCGAGCATCTGGAACGGCAGGCTGTTCGCGAGCCCGGCCGTGTGCATCAGCGGCGAGGAGGGGAGCACGACGGGGACGATGCCCTTCGCACGCAGGGCCTCGACGGTGCCG
>JBBIVG010000152.1:2693-7892 GCA_037439865.1 Nevskiaceae bacterium | reverse complement strand
CAGGAACTCGAGCTCTACATGATCGAGCAACGCCGCATGCAACTCGGCGCCGCGACTCGATTCATGACGCCGCGCACTTGGCGCCGCACCCTGCGTTACTTCGTGACGTCGAACGTACCTGCCCTGCGCGGCGTCGCGGAAAGATACCGGCGATGGCGCTGGTCGCCGGACCGGCTGGCCGCGATCCTACCGCCACGCTAGCGCGTCAATCGCCGCGCGCGGCCGCTGCAACAGTCCCCAGGCACAGGCAGCGAGTGTCGCGACGCGACGCGCGAGGCAGGCCCGGCCCGACCAGTCGGTCATGGCGATCGCAGCGAGCTTCCACAGGAAGAACGCGACGTCGCGCCGCACGACGCTGCGGTCCCGGCTCGAGATCCCGCGCTCGATCGCCAGGAAGCGGCGCTCCAGTTCCGCGAGCAGCCCGACGGGCGACGCAACCTCGCCGCTCGCCACATCGAAGTAGCGGCGCGGCTCCAGCAGGACCTTGGCCTGCTCCGTGTCGAATTCAAACCCGTAGCGACCGCGCACGTGCGCCACCAGCGCACGAGCCGCAGACACGAGCTGTTCGTCGCGGAAGCGCGTGCTGACCGACTGCTCGTGCAGCCGTTGGGACAGGAGCGGCTCGGGAAGGTTGTCGAGGTCGTGCCGGCGACTCAACCGCAGCAGCAACTCGTAGTCCTCGGCGTGCACGAACTCGGGCGAATAGCGCGCGTCCGTGCCGGCCCGCGCCCGGTGCAGCATGAGCGTCGGGTGGTACACGCAGGTGCCGCGCAGGAGGCGCCATCGAACCACTGCTGGACGCAGCGCAAGCCTGCGCGGCGAATCCAGCACGCGGCCCGCGGCGTCGATGTACTGCATCGCGGTCCCGAGCGCCACGAGCCCGGGGTCGCCCAGGAAGCGGCTCACCTGTGCCTCGATGCGGCGCGGGTCGGCCACGTCGTCGGCGTCCATGCGGGCCACGAGTTCGCCGCGCGCGAGATCGAGTCCCTTGTTCAGGGTCGGCACGAGGCCCAGGTTGCGCCCGTTCCGCACCAGCACCACGCGGGGATCTTCGAAGGACGCAGCGATCGTCGCGCTCGAGTCGGTGGAGCCGTCGTCGATGACGATGAGTTCGAGGCGAGGGTAGGTCTGTCGCAGGATGCTCTGCATCGCGGCGGCGAGGTAGCTCTCCCCGTCATGCACCGGCAATACGACGGAGACCAGCGGGCGACCCTCCTCGCCCGTCTCGGGCCTGCGCCCGCGCATCGCCGCAGGATCCGTCACGGCGTGTCTCCCGGGCTGTGCAATCCAGACCGCAAGCGACGCGCGTACTCGGCGAGGTCGCCCCAGCGCAGCGGCAGGAGCAGCGACCGGGCCATCATCCAACCCATCGGTCGCGTGCGCGCCGAGAGGAACAGTGCGAGCCAGCCAGCACTCGCGTAGGAAATGACCGTCGCGATGGCGGCCCCGACGGCGCCCTGGGTCGGGATCAGCACGAAGTTCAGCGCGACGTTGATCAGCGCGCCGGCGACGTGCGTCAGGAGCGAGAACCGCAGCAGGTCCTCGGCCAGCAGCCAGCGGCTGAGCAGCGCGCGCATGAAGATGAAGACTCCGGCCCAGATGTGGATCTGGAGCACGGTCGTCGAGGCGGAAAAACGGGCACCGAACAGCAACTCGACGAGCGGCCGCCCGGCGAACTGCATGAACACGGCGAGCCCCAGGGCCAGCGCGCACAGGGCGTCGAGCGAGCCTTGGAGGCCGCGCTCGTAGGCTCGCGGGTCGTCCCGCCGGCTCCAGAGCGCCGGGAACACCGCCCCCATCAGCGCCACCGGGACCATGTACCAGACCTCCGACAGGCGCGCGGCGACCGCGTAGATACCGGCCTCCTGGACGCCCCGCAGACGCTCCAGGAGCACGATGTCGATGCGGAGGTAGATGACCTCCGCCACCCCCGACGCGAGCAGCCACGGCGATCTGCGCGCGAACCAGCGCGTCCATCCAGGCGAGCGGCCGGGGCGCACCCACAGCCCGCCGGCGCGCCGCAAGGCCATGACCGCCGCCGCGCCGCCGAGCAGGTACTCGATGGCAAAGACGACCGCGACCAGGACCGGATCGTGGGTGGCCGCAGCCACGGCCATCTTGAGCAGTGCGGCCAGCACGTTGACGCCCGTCCGCCACGGCACCAGGTCGGCCGCCTTGTACTGCACCTGGAACCAGAACTCGACGACCTGGAATGCGGTCGCAAACTGTGCCGCGAGCAGCACCAGCACCACCCAGCGCGTGGCGGGCTGAGACTCGAACCATGCCCACCAGCCGAGCCCGACCAGGAACGCGACGGCGCAGCCCGCGAGCCGCATCACGAGCGCCGCCCGCAGGACCGCCGCATCGTCGCCCGGCCGTTCGAGGAGCGCGCGAGCGACCAGGCCGCTCACGCCGAACTGCGCGAGCGGCGCCAGCAGTCCCGTGAGCGCGAGGACGTAACTCAGCTCGCCATACGCCGACGGCCCGAGCGAGCGCACGACGACGATGCTGGTCACGAGCGTCAGCGCGAGCAGGCCGAACCGCTCGGCCAGCCACCAGCCGCCGTTGGCCGCCACCTGCCGGAGGATCGACGCTTGCGGTCGCGATTCCGGCGGCGCCATCAGGGCGTGTAGTCGTTGCCCGTCCTGAGCAGCGACGAGCTCGGCTTCTTGGCTGAGAACGGCACCCCGCCCCGGGGATCGGGATACCCGAGCGCGATCAGCATCACCGGGCGCAGGTGCCACGGCAGCTCGAGCGCTGCAGCCATCTCGCGCTCGCGATACTCGATATCGGGCCAGTTGATCGGGCAGGAGGCGAGTCCGAGCGTCTCGAGCGCCAGCATGAACTGCATGGCGGCGAGCGAGGCGTCGATGTAGGGGACGTGACGGTCGCGCTCCTCGGGATAGCAGCTCAGGTCGCCGAGCAGTACGACGAGTGCCGGCACGTTCTGCGCGTAACCCGTCGTGCCCATCGCGAGGCCCGCGATGCGCTGCGCGTCCTCGGGACAGTCGAAATACCGGAACAGGAACGGCTGGCGATTGCAGGCGCTAGGCGCCTGTGCGGCGGCGTCCATGGCCTTCCGCACGAGGTCCCGTGGCACGGCACGCTGCTCGAACCAGCGCACGGAACGGCGCTGACGGCACAGCGCGAGGAACTCGTCGTGAGCGACCGACGACTGTACGCCCTGCTCACGCGGCCGCGGCACGGACGCCGGCCCGGTCTCCGCGCCTTTCGTACGCGGCAGCGCCGCGAACCGCGATCGCGCACGCGCAATCGGCGTCGTGTCACGCACCACGCGGAAATAGTCCGCCAGCACGTCCGACGCCCACTTCTCCTCGATCGGATCGAGACCGCCCGTGAGGCCCAGCCGGGCCAACTCGGCGACGGTCTCCTCGATGTAGTCCTCGGCGAACACCGACTGTCGAGGCCGCATCACGAGCCCCTTCTCGAGGCGATGGATGTTGCGGCGAAGCAGCGGGCTGCTGGCAAGCGGCGCACCGAGGCCCCGCTCGTACGCGAGACGGCCCGCGAGCACGGCGCGATGCTCGCGCCGGAAGCGCCGGCTCAGGAACAGGTATTGGACGGATGCGAGCAGTCCGCTGCTCGAGGTCACGGGCAGCGTGAGCCGGTCGAAGCGATCGGCGAGGTCGCGGAAGAGGCGCTTGAGCATGCGAGTCCCGTCATCGTAACGAGGGGTCCGGGCCCGCGCAAAACAGAGGCACAAAAAAAGACGGCGGGGATTGCTCCCCGCCGTCCGAGTCATCAGACCCTGATCGTCAGATTACAGAGGCGGCGTGAACGGGAAGCCCGTGCCGTAGAAGAACGTACGGCCGTTGCTCGTGTTCACAACCGTGCCGCGGTCGCTGCCGCCCACGTTGTACGCGCTGTAGACCTCGATGTCGCTGTCCGGAGCGGTGAACGTGAGGAGGATGGCAACCTTGCCGGCGGTGATGCCCATGCCCGCGACGCACGCGTCAATCGCACCAGACAGTTCGTTGACCGTCCTGTGGTTGACCGCGCCGACCGCGCACTGGTGGACCGAGCCACCGTAGTAGATGTCAGCAGTCGCATCTGCATCGATCGGGCCGCGGTTGGCGGCGTAGATGATGCGGCTGATGCCCGTGCCGTACGGCATGTACTGGATGTAGACCTGGGCGCCATTGATGTCCCAGATGCCCGGATCCCAGGACAGGCTCGTCGTGCCAGTGGCGCTGCCGAGGTGGTACTTCCACGCCATCGCGCCCGTGTAGTCCGTCGGGTTGAGGATCTTGTTGCCCGGCACGTAGAAGTAGCCGTCGTTCGTCGTGTTGCCCGTCGGGCCGTTCAGGACCAGCGAAGCGCAGTTCGACGTGGAGGCGACCGACCAGCCGGCGAAGGCCACGATGCCGCTGTCGAAGCAGGTGCCTGCCGGAGCAGCCGTGTCGCTCCAGTTGAAGTCGCCGCCGATCGTAGCGGTCTGGCTGTCCACGGTGACGACCGGGCCGTCGAAGACCGTGCCGTTGGCGTCAACGGTCGTCTCGAACTGCAGCGTGTCGGCCTGATCCGGGTTCGCGGCGCCGGCGCCGCTGCCCACGGTCTCGTCATCCACGAACGCCAGGCGGTCCTTGTAGACGTCGATCGTCGCATTCAGCGCCGTCGTGACGTGAACACCGAACTGGCTCTTGATCGTGATGCTGGTGGTGTTGTCCGCACTGTCGACCAGCTGGCCCGTCTGGAAACGATAGGCGCGATAGCTGATCGTGCCGGACGAGTTCGCCAGCGAGGCGCCCTGCGCCTGGAGGAACGTCGGCGTGCCAGCGTCACCGAAAGTGCAGGTGTCGCCGATCGTTACGCCGGCAACGCTCGTGACGCGGAAGGCCCAGCCACCGTTGATGGTGGTGACATAGCCGACCGACGGGGCCGGGTTGCCCACAATCGCGGGCGTGCAAGTGACCAGCGTCGGGCTCGGGATGGCAGCCACCGACGTGATGCCAGGGATCGTGATGAACACGTCGTCCTGGTACGTCAGCGCGTTGCCGAACGTCACCGTGATGATGGGAAGGTCGACCGGGGTCGTTCCCGAAAGAGTCAGACCCTCCTTCGAGTACGTCGCGGCTCCGGCAGCGACTGACGCCGCCGCGTGCGCGACGCCAGTGCTCATCATCGCAACTGCAGCCGTGGCAGCAACGATCTTGAGGTTCAATTTCATAGACCCTGTTT
>JBBIVG010000152.1:0-2674 GCA_037439865.1 Nevskiaceae bacterium | reverse complement strand
CGAACGTCCGGCCCCTCGTGGGGTACCTTCGATTCCTGTTGGTTGTTCACAACTAACATCAGACCGGCTCGTTCCAAGCCAGTTCGAAGCGGAAGTTTAGGCTGCTTATGTCTCTTGTCAATAGCAAAAAGCGTGATTTGCCGCCGACTTGAGCATGTCACCTGCATCCTCGGCATCACTTGCGAACTGGCTCCGAATCGGCCTCCGCCGGCTGTGGCGCGGACGCCGCCGGCGCGGGTCCAGGCGTTGTGCCGCCGCCACGCTTGACTGCGGCTGCGGTCGGCTCCGGAAGCTCGAGGTTCTGCATCGCGCCTTGCATTCCGAGCCGGATCTCGTTCCATTCCTTCGGGTCCTCGATGACCCGCGGCGTGATCAGGACGACGAGTTCCGTCCGCTCCTTGCTCTTGCTGTCCGAGCGGAAGAGCCACCCGAGGCCCGGGATCTGCGCGAAGCCCGGCACGCTCGCGGAGCCGTCGTTGTGGCGCTCCGAGACGAGTCCGGCCAGGAGAATGCTCTCGCCCGACCGGGCGACCACCTCGGTCGTCACCGCGCGCTCGAAGAACACCGGGGCACCCTGCACGTCCGACGCCCCGGGGACCGTGTTCGAGATGCTCTGGCTGATGGTCATGACGACCACGCCTTCCGCATTGATCGTGGGCCGGATCCTCAGGTCCAGACCGGTCTTGCGATAGAGGACCTGCGTGATCTGGGTCTGCGAGGTCAGGGGGTCCGTCGCCGTCGCGCCAACGGTCGGAACGTCGTTTCCGACGGCGATCGACGCCTCGACGCCATCGCGCACCACGAGCGTCGGGTTCGACAGCACGTTCACCAGGTTGTTGCTGGCGGAGAGCTTGACGCGGACCTGCTGGGTGACGCTGTTGATCCAGTTGAGCGCCATGCCGCCCGCGGGCAGGCCGAGGTTGCCGAGCGTGCCGCCGCTCACGTTGCCGTTCGTGAACGCGAACTCCACGCCGTACGCGAATTCTCCGGTCAGCGTGACCTCCGCGATCATGGTCTCGAGGAGGATCTGCTTCGGCGGCACGTCGAGGCGCTGCACCATCGGCAGCAGCGTCTGGTAGCGCGAACCCGTCGTGTAGAAGATCAGCGAGTTCGACCGCGGATCGACCGACAGCGTCACGCCCTCGCCCTTGACGGAGATTGCTTCCGACGCGACCGACTGCGCACCGGCGTCCCGCCGCAGGACGTTCTGCTGCGTCACCGGAGAGGTGGCGCTCGAAACGCCGGGCGCCGTCGTCGCTCCGGCGGCAGTCGTCCCGGGCTGCGTCATGTAACCTCGCGTCGCCCCCTCCGATCCCAGCGCTGAGCGCGTGTCGCGCGCCAGGTTGCCCGTGGCTGGCAGGACGCCGCCGAGCAGCGGCACGAGCGACTGACCGAGGTCGGACGCACGCGCGTAACGCGGGTGATAGATGAAGTAACGCTCCTCGGGCCCCTGGTTCGGCTTGTCGAGCTGCGATACCCAGTACTGCACGCGCTGCAACAGGTCGGCCGAGCCCGCGAACACGACGAGCGCGCCGAGCTGTGACAGCGGCACGATGGCGACGCTCTTCAATTCGCCGGTGTCGACCGCGGCCGGGATGCCTTCGTTCTGCAGGATCGTGACGAGCTGGGGACTGATCTCCTTGGCCGTCACGTAGTTGAGGTTGATCAGTCCGACCTCGCGTGCGCGAGAAGCCGGCTGGTCGAGCAGGCTCACGACGTCGAGGCCCCTCAGGATCGCATCACGCTCGCCGGTGATGAACAGCGCGTTCTGCTGCGTGTCCTGCTTGACCTGAACGTCGGCGAGATCGGTGATCGTGCGCTCGATCGTCGGGTTGAGACCGAAGCGAAGCGGGACGACCTGCATGATCTTGCCGGCGACCTCGGGAACATCCTGGGGGCGCCGGCCGAAGCCGATCGGGATATTCCCCTTGGTCGTGCCGCCGATCGGCGCGAGGTAAAAGACGCCATCGCGGAAAGTCGTGCCGATCTTCCGGGCGGCGAGCATCTCGGTCACCAGCTTGTAATAGGCGCGACTGCTGATCGGCTTCTCGATGTTGAGCGTCACGGGGTCGTCGAGCCCCGGCACCCCCTGGGCGAGCACGTAGTTCGCCTTGAGTGCCTCGCTGAAGGAGTAGTTGATGAAATCCTTCAGGGGCATCGCGTCCACCGCCACGGACAGCGAGTCGTTGGCGGGGAACCTCCCGGACCAGTCCTGCTGCTGAAGCTGCGGCGTCGTACGCGGCGGTGGCGGCAACCGCGTCATCGAATCGGCCGTTCCGGGGGTCGATTCCGCCGCCGGCGTAGCCGTATCGTTCGCCTCGGCCTGCTCGCCGCCCGCGGTCGTGCCCGAGGTCGCGCCGGCCACGAGCGGCGGCGGAATCTTGAGCCGCTCCGGAGTCTGCACGCAGCCGGTCACGAGGACGGCGACGCAAAGCGAAAGAATTGGTCTGTTCATACTTCGTCAGGCGGTCGTTGCGTCAATTCTACGGCTTCCGCGGCGCCTGCTCCGCAGGCTTTGCGGTCGACGGGGCCGCATTCTTCTGCGGTTGCGGAGGAGTCACCACGATCTTCAGCCCTCGCATGCTTTCCGGCAGCTGCATCGGATCACCCGCCTTGAGCTGCTTCATGTCGACGGTCGCGGGGGCCGCCGGCGCGGCAGCCGGCCCCGCGATCT
>JBBIVG010000151.1:0-8046 GCA_037439865.1 Nevskiaceae bacterium | reverse complement strand
GCCGCGCCGTGGCCTTGCGGCGGACGAAGATCGGGCCCGAGGCGGCATACGGCGAAGGGCCGGGTTGGTGCGCATAGTTGAGCAGCAGGACTTGCTCCCCCGGCACGGCATCCTCGAGCGTGATGCGGCATGGGTACGCGTGCGGCGCGTCCGCAGTGCAGACCGTCGCACCGGCCGCCCGAAGGGTCGCGTCGTCCGCGTCGAGCAGGTGCGCAAAGTGGTCGAGGGGAAGTCCGCGGATCGTGAAGTCCATCGGCTGGTTTCCGGGCGAGCCATCGTGTGTCGATGGGCGGAAGGATGCGACCGGCGCTCCACCGGCGCCACCCGGATCGTGCTGTGTAGAAACAGGGGACAGTCCCCGATTGGGGACAGTCCCCTATTTCTCCTTTTTCCCCTTCTTCTGCTTTTTCTCCTGTTGCTCGGGCTGCCGCGTCTGCTGTTGCTGCCGCTGCTGCCTCGCCTCCGGCGTCATCTGCTGCCACTGCTGGCGCAGTTGCTGCTTCTGGTCGGGGGGCAGCTCGTTGAACCGCTGATACGACTGCCGCAGCCGCTGCTGTTCCTCCGGCGGAAGCTGCCGGAACTCCTGGTAGCGATCGCGCAGGCGCTGCCGCTCCTCGGGCGAGAGATCGCGCCAGCGCTGGACCCGCTGCTTCGCCTGCTCGCGCTGCTCGGGCGTCATCGACTCCCAGCGATCGGCGCCGCGGGCAAGCGCGTCCTGTCGATCCGGAGGCAACTGGTCCCAACGATCGCGGAATGGGGCCAGCGCCGTCTGCTCGTCCGGCGACAACTGCTGCCAGCTCCTGCCGTGCGGATTCGCCGCCTTTCCGTCGGCCTGCGCCGCCTGTGACGCGACGAGCAGCAGGCCCGCCAGGATCATCGCGATGAACGTCTTCACTCGTGCAGCTCCCGTGCCATCCCGTCGCCCGCGACCGCGGCCCCGCGGTCCGTCATCCCGTGCTCCCCGGCACATCCATGCTCGTCGCGTCCAGCCACTGGTAGAACTCGAGGTCGTTCTCGACGATGTCGAGGTCCTCGCCGTCGGCCTGCAGCTCGACGGCCTCCGCCGCGGCCTCGCCGTTGCCGGCCGTGGCGGGCGGCAACGACGTCTGGTCGGGAGATCGCCACAGCAGCACTGCGACGATCACCGTCGACGCCACCGCGGCGAGCGGCGCCCACACGGACCAGCGCGCCAATACCGACCGCTCGGCCGCGGCCACGGCCTCGAACCGAGCCCGGCTCAACCGCAAGCCGGCGTCCTCGTCGAGCGACTCGACGCTCGCGTCGAATACCTCGCGGGCCCGCTGCTCCATCCTGTCCGTTCGATCGGCCTGGTCTTCCATCACCACACCTCGCCCAGCTCGGCGCGCAACGCCTGCAGCGCGCGGAAATAATGCGTCTTGACGCTGCCCTCGGAACAGCCCATCGCCGCGGCGGTCTCTGCAACGTCCATACCCTCGATACAACGCAGCACGAAGGCTTCGTGTTGACGCGCCGGGAGCGCGGCAAGCGCGCGCTCGAGCCGCTGCATCGCCTCGTCCGCCATGACGCGCCGCGCCGGATCCGGAGCGCCGTCCGCGACGTTCTCGAGGGGATCGGCAATATCGCCATCGTCGTCCTGCCGACGTCCCGGCAGCAACGCAAAAATGCGTGAGCGGACCGACCGGCGCCGCTGGCAATCGCGGATCCCGTTGTACAGGATGCGATAGAAGAGCGGCCGCCACTCGACGGCGGGCCGCCTGCCGTAACTGCGCGCCAGCCGCAGCATTGCACCCTGCACCACGTCGAGTGCGTCGTCCCGGTCGCGGAGGCTGATCTCGGCGATGCGAAGCGCGCGGCGCTCGACGCCCGCAAGGAAGTGATTCAGCTCGACGGATTGCTCCAACGGGGCCTCCCGGCACTCCAGTCGCCCGGCGGTAGCAGCCGGCGGCGGATCGTCGCTTTCGACACAGGTAACGTCCGCCATGGGGTTAGACTCGCGCGCTCGGGAATTGCTGACAACAATCCTCGAACGGGAAAAACGCGAGTCGGGCCAATCGGTTGACGCGCATTGATGACCGAGATTTGCACTGCGGCTGCCGCGCCCCCCGCGGACGCGTCGCGGCCGCTGCGGCGAGTCTGGACCGAGTCCAGCGGAAAGCGCCGGGCGCGAGACAAGTATCTGATTAATATTGAGTAATCTTCGGCCGGCGATTTTGTGTCCAGATTGAAAAACTCGCCGGCAGGACTGGCACTTGGATTCCTTACGCGCACACCATCCACAGACTTATCCACAGCGTTTGTGGACAACTTCACATAATCGCCCCCGCCCATGACCGGCGTACTCGCCATCGCCATCGACGCGCCACTGCGGCGGCTCTTCGATTACCGAGCGCCGCCCCACGCGGACCCTGCGTCGTTGCTTCCGGGTGTGCGGCTCTGGGTGCCGTTCGGTCGCCGTCGGGTCGTGGGCGTCCTCGTCGAGCATCGATCCCGATCGGAGCTGCCGGACGCGAAACTCAAGGCGGCGCTCGGTCTCATCGACGACGAACCGGTGTTCGATCAACGCCTGCTCGAACTGCTCAAGTGGTCGGCCGACTATTACCGCCATCCGCCCGGCGAGGTCATCGCGGCGGCACTCCCCGCGCCGCTGCGATCCGGCGCGGCGATGCTCGAAACGAGCGAGCGCTGGACCCTGAGTGCGGCCGCACGCACGGGACAACTGTCCGATCTCCCGGCCCGCGCGAATCGCCTGCGCGAGATGGCGGACTATCTGCGCTCGCGCGACAGCGCCGACGCGGCGGAACTCGGTGTCCTCTCGCAGCGATGGCGGGACCACGTCCGCGAGCTCGAGAAACGTGGCTGGGCGATGCGCCTGCAGGTGACCGAGACTCCACCGCCGCGTGCGGAGGTGAGCACCGCGCCCGGGCCCGACCCAACGCCCGCGCAGCAGTCAGCCATCGCCGCGATCGAAGCCGGTCACGGGACGTTTGCGCCCTTCCTGCTCCACGGGGTCACAGGCAGTGGAAAGACAGAGGTGTACCTCCGCGCGATCGAAGCGGTCGTCGCGCGGGGCGAACAGGCGCTGGTGCTCGTCCCCGAGATCGCGCTCACCCCGCAACTCGTTGCCCGTTTCGCTGCACGGTTCGACGCGCCACTCGCGGTACTGCACTCGTCGCTCACGGACCAGGAACGTCTGCGGGCCTGGCGCGCAGCACGCAGCGGCACCGCGCCGGTCGTGATCGGAACTCGCTCGGCCATCTTCGCGCCCCTCGCACGCCCCGGCCTCATCGTGGTGGACGAGGAGCACGACCCGTCGTACAAGCAGCAGGAAGGCTTCCGGTATTCCGCACGCGACCTCGCGCTCGTGCGGGCACAACGCCTGTCGATCCCGGTCGTGCTCGGATCGGCGACGCCGTCGCTCGAGAGCCTCGAGCGCGTGCGGGCCGGAAAGGCCACGCTGCTCGACCTCCCGACTCGCACGGGTGGGGCTTCGCAACCGACGCTGCACCTGATCGACCTGCGCAGGCACGCGGAGACACAGGGCATCGCCACGCCCACGGTGCTCGCGGTGAAGCGGCACCTCGACGCCGGCGGACAGGTGCTGCTGTACCTGAACCGTCGTGGCTACGCACCGTCGCTCTTCTGTCCGTCATGCGGCTGGGTCGCGCCGTGCCCGCGCTGTGACGCGCGCCTGACCGTTCACCGGCGCGAGCAGCGACTGCACTGCCATCACTGCGGCACCGAGCAGCCCGCGCCGGAGATCTGCCCGAGCTGCGGCGAGGCGGCGAAGCCCGTGGGCCAGGGGACGGAGCGCATCGAGGAGACCCTCGCGCGTCTCTTCCCCGGCGTGCCACTCGCGCGCATCGATCGCGACGCCGTGCGCCGCAAGGGCGCGCTCGAGGAAGCGCTCGATCGCGTGACGCGCGGCGAGGTGCGGCTGCTGGTCGGTACGCAGATGCTGACCAAGGGACACCACTTCCCCGACGTCAGCCTCGTCGTGGTACTGAACGCGGACCAGGGGCTCTTCGGCACCGATTTCCGCGCAAGCGAACGGCTCGCGCAGACGATCGTGCAGGTTGCGGGGCGGGCCGGGCGTGCGGAGCGCCGGGGCGAAGTCCTGATCCAGACCGAGTACCCGGAGCACCCGCTCCTCGCCCAGCTCGTCACTGGCGGCTATGACGCCTTCGCGTCGGCGGCGCTGGACGAACGGCGACAGGCGCGATGGCCACCGTTCGCGCGCATCGCCGTCCTGCGTGCGGAGGCCGCGCGGCGGGAGGCTCCGATCGCATTCCTCGACCGGGCGCGCGAGTTGGCCGAATCATTGGCCGCGAACGGCCTCGAAGTGCTCGGACCGGCCGCTGCGCCGATGGAACGACGGGCCGGTCGCTACCGCGCGCAGCTGCTGCTGCACGCGCCTTCGCACACACCGCTGCAACGGCTGTTCGCGCGCTGGCTGCCGGCAGTCGAAGAACTGCCCGAGGCGCGCAGGGTGCGCTGGTCGCTGGACGTGGATCCGCTCGAGCTCTTCTAGCGGCGGTTGCGGCGCGCTCTTGACCGCCGCGCCCCTTCCTGCAAAGTTTCGGCGTGCTCCCTTTTGCAGGATTCGCACGATGGACGATGTCCTGAGTTTCGCCAGGGCCATCCCGCTCGCCTTCGGTGCGCTGCTGCCGGTGGTGAACCCGCTCGGCACGGCGATCATCCTGCTCGGCCTGACCGAGGACGCCGACGTATCGACGCGCGCCCGCATCGCGAAGGCGGTCTCGATCAATACCGTCCTGCTGCTGGCGGCCGTGCTCGTCGCAGGCCGAGTGGTCCTCGGCTTCTTCGGCATCTCCGTGCCCATCGTCCAGCTGGCGGGGGGGCTCGTGCTTGCCGCCATGGGCTGGCAGATGCTTTTCAATCCGGACGATCCGTCATCGGATACCAAGGCGTCCGACGCACGTGCGAGCGACCGGCGCGACTACGAGAGCCAGGTGTTCTATCCGTTCACCTTTCCCCTGACGGTGGGGCCCGGAGGCGTGGCGGTGGCGATCACGCTGAGCGCGCACTCGACGCGCGAGCACGTCATGGCAACCGTCGCGGCCCAGCTCGGCAGTTTCGTCGGCATCCTGGCCGTTGCCGTGGTCACCTACCTGTGCCTTGCCAACGCGGGAAGGATCGCCGCGCGGCTCGGCGCGAGCGGCATGTCCGTGCTCATTCGCTTGAGCGCGTTCGTCATCGTCTGCCTGGGTGCGGAGATCTGCTGGAGCGGTGCCCGCGTCCTGCTCCGCTCGCTGAGCGTGGCAGGTTGATCGCCGCATCCTGCCGGCGACGGGCTACGGAAAATTCACGCCGCCCGTCACCAGGTTGGCCTGCACCACGGCACCCTTCGGCGCCGAGAACGCCAGGACGTCGTTCTTTTCCATGTCGTCCTCGCCGCAGGTGAAGGCGACCGTGTAGTTTCCGGCGGGCAGGAACGAGAACTGGTAGTTGCCGGTCACGGCGTCGGCCTTGACCATCTGGATCGGATCGGGCGCGGTCCCGTCGTAGTCGTCGGGTACCGTGCTGCCGGCCGCATTGGTGCCGTCGGAAAAGGCATAGACCATCCGCGTGCAGCCCGCGACGAACAGGCTCGGGTCCACCTTGCCGGTGATCGCACCGACCTCGGAGTCCTGCACGAGGCGCAGCACCGGTTTCATCATGTAGGCCTGTGTGCAGTTCACGCCGCTGCCCTGCTGGCCCGGCGGCTGGCGGATCGACTTGCGCAGGTCGAAGTCGGCGGTCAGCGCCAGCGTGCCGCCCGCCGGCAGCGTGAAGCCGCGGATCATCTTAAGGCCCGACTCGTCGCCGCTCGGGATGCGCAGCTCGCACTCGTTGCCGTTCACGACGATGTAGGAGTCGCGGACGTTCGTCTCGTTGTCCACGATGAGGCGCAGCCACTCGTAACTGCCGGCCGGCAGGGTGACGCCGTCGAGCAGCAGGGCGGTGCGACCGTCCTGCAGCGGCAGGAGGTTGATGCGCTTCGGCGCGGCGGCACCCTGTGCGTCCTTGAGGACCTGCATAACGGGGTCCGCGCCCACGGGCTTGAACTCGACCGCCCGGAACTGGATCCAGATTTCCTGCGCGGAATCGACCGGGGCGTCCGTGATCGAGAGCTTCAGGGCCCCTGTCTTCTGCTTGGTGGTATCACCCCCGCCTCCACTGCCACCACAGCCCACGAGCAAGGCGGCCGCCAGGAAGACCGGAACGATTCTCGAGAGGTTGAGGCGGGAAGCGCGCATGGCTGGATTCCTTTCGCTGCAGTGGGCCCGTGCCCATCCTAGGAAAACGCCGAAAAACACGGCGGCACTGGTTCACTATTATGACTCGCTTCCCCGCCTGGAATTCCCTAGACTGACCGCCCTCGCCGGACCATTCCTGACGGCAACACCTTGAAATACCTGATAGAAAACCTGGTGCGCGATGCACTCGCCGCGCTTCCCGACGAACTGCGCGCGGCTGGCGCGGGCCTGGTGGCGCCGACCATCGAGCGCACGCGCGATACGAGCCACGGCGACTTCGCCACGAACGCGGCCATGCAGCTCGCGAAGGCGGCGAAGCGCAAGCCGCGCGAGGTCGCGCAGGCGATCGTGGACGCCCTGCCGAAGAACGACTTCGTCGCGAAGGTCGAGATCGCGGGCCCCGGCTTCATCAACTTCTTTCTTGCTCCGGCCGCCTACCACCAGGAGCTGCTACGGGTCGTCGAGCAGTGCTCGGCCTACGGCCGCAGCCAGGTGGGCGCGGGGAAGCGCGTCATCGTCGAGTTCGTCTCCGCCAACCCCACCGGCCCGCTGCACGTCGGTCACGGCCGTCACGCCGCGTTCGGCGCGACGCTCGCGAACCTGCTCGACGCCGTGGGCTTCAAGGTCCACCGCGAGTACTACATCAACGACGCCGGCCGGCAGATGGACATCCTCGCTGCCAGCGTGTGGCTGCGCTACCTCGAGTGCTTCGGCGAGCAGTTCCCGTTCCCCTCGAACGGCTACCGTGGCGACTACCTGCACCCGATCGCCAACAAGCTCGTCGAACGCGCGGGTCGCTCGCTCGTGCGCCCGGCGTGCGACGTCTTCAAGGGCCTCCCCCCGGACGCGCCAGAAGGCGACAAGGACGCCTACATCGACGCGGTGATCGCGCGCGCAAGGGAACTGCTCGGCGAGGACGGCTTCCGCAAGGCGTTCGACATTGCGCTGCAGGACATCCTGGCCGACATCCGCCAGGACCTCGAGGAATTCGGCGTCCGTTACGACGAGTGGTTCTCGGAGCGCAGCCTGTCGGACGGGGGCGCCATCGACCGTGCGCTCGACCGGCTCCGGAAGAACGGCGTCGTGTACGAAAAGGACGGCGCGCAGTGGTTCCGCGCGACGGATTTCGGCGACGAGAAGGATCGCGTCGTCGTGCGCGAGAACGGACTCAAGACGTATTTTGCGTCCGACATCGCCTATCACCTGCAGAAGCGCGAGCGCGGCTTCGAGCAGCTGATCGACGTGCTCGGCGCCGACCACCACGGTTACATCGCGCGCGTACGGGCCGGGCTCGTCGCGATGGGCGAGCCCGGGGACTGCCTCGAGGTGCGCCTGGTGCAGTTCGTGACGCTCTATCGCGGCGGCGAGAAGGTGCAGATGTCCACGCGCTCGGGCGAGTTCATCACGCTGCGCGAGCTCCGGCGCGAGGTCGGCAACGACGCGGCGCGCTTCTTCTACGTGATGCGCAGCAACGACCAGCACCTCGACTTCGACATGCAGCTGGCGACCTCGCACTCGAACGAGAACCCGGTGTACTACATCCAGTACGCCCACGCCCGCGTGTCGAGCGTGCTCCGCCAGATGCGCGACAAGGGGCTTGCATACGACGCCGCGCGCGGGCGTGCGTCGCTCGCCAGGCTCGTCGAGCCGCACGAGCAGGCACTGCTCGCTTCGATCAGCCGCTATCCCGAAGTGGTCGAGATGTCAGCGCTGCAGCGGGCACCGCACGCGCTGGTGCACTACCTGCGCGAGGTCGCGAACGACTTCCACACGTACTACAACGCGCACCAGTTCCTGGTGGACGACG
>JBBIVG010000150.1:0-8147 GCA_037439865.1 Nevskiaceae bacterium | reverse complement strand
ATCCTGCCGGTCGGCGCGCCGAATTTCGCCGAGGCGCTGCGCTTCGGCGCAGAGATCTTCCACACGCTGAAGAAGGTGCTGCACGACCAGGGGCTCGCGACCGCAGTGGGTGACGAAGGCGGCTTCGCGCCGAACCTGCCTTCGAACGAGGCGGCGCTCGAGACGATCCTGCAGGCGGTCGAGCGCGCCGGCTACAAGCCCGGGCGCGACGTGTACCTCGGGCTCGACGCCGCCGCTTCCGAGTTCTACCAGGACGGTATCTACGACCTCGCGTCGGAGGGGCGCAAGTTCACGTCCGCGCAGTTCGTCGACTATCTCGCGGGACTCGTCGACCGCTATCCGATCATCACGATCGAGGACGGCATGGCGGAAGGCGACTGGGACGGCTGGTCCCTCCTGACGCAGCGCCTCGGCCGCAAGATACAGATCGTAGGCGACGACCTGTTCGTCACGAACACGAGAATCCTGCGCGAGGCGATCGTGCGCGGCATCGCGAACTCGATCCTGATCAAGCCGAACCAGATCGGCACGCTCACGGAGACGCTCGCGGCGATCGAGATGGCGGCCGAGGCGGGCTACAGTTCGGTCGTGTCGCACCGCTCGGGCGAGACGGAGGACGCGACGATCGCCGACATCGCGGTCGCGACGCGCGCGACGCAGATCAAGACGGGATCACTCTGCCGCTCCGATCGCATCGCGAAGTACAACCAGCTGCTCCGGATCGAGGCCGAACTCGGCCCGCGGGCGAGCTATGCGGGTCGTGACGCGTTCCCGGTGCCGCTGCCGGTCAGTTGCGCCTGAGGCCGGCACGACGGAGGCTCGCACGACACATGGATTCTGCTAATCTCTCGCGCCCATGATGCTACGGATCGTCGCCGGCCTGTTGCTCGCGGGTGTACTCGCCCTGCAGTACCGGCTCTGGGTGTCCCCGAACGGCATGCGGGACGTGTGGCGCACCGAGCAGGCGATCGAAGCCCAGGTCAAGGAGAACGCCCGGCTCAAGGAGCGCAACAAGACGCTCGCGGCCGAGGTGCGCGACCTCAAGGAAGGACGTGCCGCGATCGAGGAGCGTGCGCGCACCGACCTCGGCATGATCGGTGCGAGCGAGACGTTCTTCCAGGTCGTTCCGCCGGCGCCGGGCGCGTCCGTGCAGGATCCCGCCAAGATACAGCGACGGACCGCCCAGGCCGACACGCGATGAGCGCGCGGGTGCGGCGCTGGGCCGTCGTCGTGGCGGCCGGCCGCGGCCAGCGTTTCGGCGGTCCCGTCCCCAAGCAATACGCGCGGCTGCTCGGCTGCCCCGCTCTTTCGTGGTCCCTCGCTGCGCTGCTCGGCGAGCCGGCGATCGACGGCGTCGTCGTCGCCCTGGCCGCAGGTGACCGACGCTGGCGCTGCATTCCGGAATCGAAGGACGCGCGCGTGAGCACCTGCATCGGCGGGGACCGGCGCGAGACGTCGGTCGCCCAGGCGCTGTCGGCGCTGGCAGGCCGCGCGCGCGATTCCGATTGGGTGATCGTGCACGACGCAGCGCGGCCGTGCCTGGCGGCGGCGGACCTGCGGCACCTGATCGTCGCGACGCGCAGTGATCCCGTCGGCGGGTTGCTCGCCGCCCCGGTTGCTGACACGCTCAAGGCGGACGATGGCCACGGCCGCAGCGCGCGGACGGCCTCCCGCGAGGGGCTCTGGCGGGCGCTGACGCCGCAGATGTTCCGCTACGGCCTCCTCAAGCGCGCGCTTGCGTTGTGCTTCGACCGCGAGCGACCGGTGACCGACGAGGCGGCCGCCATCGAGGCGCTCGGGTTGCGTCCGCTGCTGGTCCCGGGCCGGGCGGACAACATCAAGCTGACGAACGTCGAGGATCGCGTGGTCGCCGAGGCGATCCTGCGGTCGAGGAGGTCGGGATGAGGGTGGGAATCGGTTACGACGTGCACGCCTTCGGTCCGGGCGATCACGTGGTGCTGGGTGGCGAAAAGATCCCGCACACGCGGGGTGTGCTCGCCCATTCGGACGGCGACGTGCTGCTGCACGCCCTGTGCGACGCGCTGCTCGGCGCCATGGGTCTCGGCGACATCGGCCAGCATTTCCCGGACAGTGACCCGCGCTGGAAAGGCGCGGACAGCCGGCAGTTCCTGCAGCACTGCGCGCAGCTGATGCAGAAGCACGGCTGGCGCGTGGTCAACGCCGACCTCACGCTGATCGCCGAGTTCCCGCGCATCGGCGCACACCGCGCCACCATGCAGTCGCACATCGCGCACGACCTCGGCTGCGGCAGCGACCGCGTCAACATCAAGGCCACGACCAGCGAGCGGTTGGGCGCGATCGGCCGCGGCGAGGGCCTGGCGGCCGAGGCGATCGTCCTGCTCGCGCACGCGAGCGGCGGCCACGGCCACTGACGCGGTGGATCTCGCGACCGCGCACGGCGTTCCACCGCTCGGCGGACGGCTCCGCGTCGAGCCCGAGGACTTCTGCGTCGAGGAAGTGCTCGGCTTCGAGCCGGACGGTGCCGGCAGCCACGTCCTGCTCGTCGTGGAGAAGCGAGGGGCCAATACCGCGTGGGTCGCATCCCAGCTCGCGCGCGCGGCGGGTGTCCATGCCCGCGACGTCGGCTACAGCGGCCAGAAGGATCGCCGGGCCTTGACGCGACAGTCGTTCACGCTGCCCTGGCCCGCGGCGGTGCCCCTCGACGCCTGCGGTGAATTCTCGGGCGAAGGCTTTCGCGTCCTCGCGGCGGCGCGGCACGGCCGCAAGCTCCGGCCGGGCTCGCATCGGGCCAACCGGTTCGTCATCCGGGTGCGCGACATCGAGGGCAGCCCGGACGAGACGGTGGCCCGCCTCGAGACGTTGGTGGCGCGCGGCGTGCCGAATTATTTCGGTCCGCAGCGCTTCGGGCGCGGGTTGGCGAACCTCACCCGTGCCAGGGGCTGGGCCGAACGGGGCGAGCTGCCGACTGACCGATTCCAGCGCGGCTTCGCGCTGTCGGCGGCGCGCAGCGATCTCTTCAACCAGGTCGTCGAGGAGCGGGTCCGGCGCGGCGACTGGGACCGCCTGCTCCCGGGCGAGGCTGTCCTGCTCGACGGGCGACGGAGCTTCTTCCACGCGCCCGGGATCGACGCCACGCTCGTCGAACGCTGCGCGCGCATGGACGTCCACCCGAGCGGCCCGATGTGGGGCCGGGGAGAGTCGCCCGCGACGGACGAGGCGCGAGCCGTCGAGGATGCCGTCGCCTCGCGGGAATCCGCGCTGCGGGGGCTGCTCGAGTCGCAGGGGCTCGAGCACGAACGTCGCAGCCTGAGGTTGCCGGTGCGGGCGCTCGCGTGGTGCTTCGAGGAGCGCTCGCTGGTTCTCGAGTTCGAACTCCCGCGCGGAACGTTTGCGACGGCCGTGCTCCACGAACTGCTCCGCAACGCGTGGGACGCCGACGAGGCCGGCGGCGACTGATCAGCGGGGTGGCGTTTCCTCGGCCGTTCGCCGTGCACGCGCCGTCGCGAGCAGCACGTAGGCGGCCCCCGTGCCGCCGTCCGCCGGGCGAGCCGAGGCGAACGCGACGACGTCGTCCATGCGGCGCAGCCAGTGGTTGACGACGTGCTTCAGGACTGGCCCACGCGGGCCGGAGCCGCGGCCCTTGCCGTGGATGACGCGCACGCAGCGCAGGCCCCGACCGACCGACGAGCCGATGAATCCCCGCAGCGCATCGTGCGCGGCGTGGCGGCCGAGCCCGTGCAGGTCGATCTCGGCTTCGACGGAGAACTGGCCCCGGCGCAGCCGGCGCAGCACGTCGTCGCGCACTCCGGGGCGTCGGAAGACGAGTTCCTCGCCGGTGTCGAGCAACGCAGGGTCTTCGGGCGGCAGGAGGCTCTCGCGCAGGACCTCGTCGCGCTCCGCACGCGTGAACCGGGCCACCGGCTGCGGCTTGGGAGCGGCTGGGTGGTGCGCGCCGGACGGCAACGGACGCACGTCGTGCATCGCTTCGCGGAAGGCGCGCTCGTCGTCTTTCGACACGGGTTCCACTCGCCTCGATTCGCTACCGGCGGCCGGGACGTTTCCAGTATAGTGCCGCGGATTCCCCACGGTTTCCCGGCTTGAGAATCCTGGTCAGCAACGACGACGGCTACCGCGCTGAGGGTCTGCATCGCCTGGCGGACGCGCTTCGTCCACTAGCGGAGGTGACCGTCGTCGCGCCGGAGCGCAACCGCAGCGGCGCGAGCAATTCCCTCACGCTCGACGTCCCGGTCCGCGTGTTCCCGTTCGGCGAGCGCATGTACTACGTGAACGGCACGCCCACGGACTGCGTGCACCTCGCGATCTCGGGACTCTTCGATTTCGAGCACGACATGGTCGTCTCCGGCGTCAACGACGGAGCCAACCTCGGCGACGACGTGCTGTACTCGGGCACCGTCGCGGCCGCCATCGAAGGACGCTTCCTCGGGTTGCCCACCATGGCGGTGTCGCTCGTCTCGCGGGAGGGGCGGCATTTCGCGACGGCTGCGCGGGTCGCGAGCGAACTCGTGATGCGGCTCGTGCGCAGCCCGCTGCACAGCTCGATGATCCTCAACGTGAACGTGCCGGACGTTCCCTACGAACACCTGCGTGGTTATCGGGTCACGCGGCTCGGGCACCGGCACAAGTCCGAGCCCGTCGTCCGTACGATGGACCCGCGCGGCCGGCCGGTGTACTGGGTCGGGCCGGCGGGCGAGGGCGCGGACGCCGGCGAGGGAACGGACTTCGCCGCCGTGGCCGCGGGCTGCGTCTCGGTGACGCCGCTCCAGGTGGATCTCACCCGGCATGCTGCGCTCGCCGAGGTGGACGAATGGCTGCGCGGGCGCGCGTCGTGAGCGGGGTGCCGGCGTGAACCGCTCGCGCATGACCGGCATCGGCATGACCTCGGCGCGCACGCGCGATCGCCTGATCGCACGGCTGCGCGAGCAGGGCATCACCGATGCGAAGGTACTCGAGCGCATCCGCGCAGTTCCGCGCCACGTGTTCGTCGACGAGGCGCTCGCGAGCCGGGCCTACGAGGACACCGCGCTGCCGATCGGCCACGGCCAGACCATCTCGCAGCCGTACGTCGTCGCACGGATGACGGCGGCGCTCATCGAGGGAGCGGCTCCTCGCAAGGTCCTGGAAGTGGGGACCGGCTGCGGCTACCAGACGGCGGTGCTCGCGCCGCTGGTCACCACGCTCTACAGCATCGAGCGCATCGCGGCGCTTCAGGTGCGCGCGCGTCGTGCGCTGCGCGACCTCAGGATCTCGAACGTGTTCATGCGGCATGGAGACGGTTTCGAAGGCTGGCCGCCGTACGCGCCGTACGACGGCATCATCGTCGCAGCGGCCGCGATGGCCGTTCCCGCCGCGCTGCTCGACCAGCTCGGCAACGGCGGGCGCCTCATCATGCCGGTCGGGCCCGACCGGGAGCAGCAGCTGCTGCGCATCACCCGGCGCGGCGAGTCCTTCGAGCAGGAAGTGCTCGGGCCAGCGACGTTCGTGCCGCTGCTGCAGGGACTGAGCTGATTCGCGCGACATGACCGGCGCCACCGGCACGTGGTCCCCGGAGTCGCTGCTCCGCGTCCTGTTCGATGCGGCTGTCGAGGCAGCGGATCCCGAGAATTGCGTGCCGAGGTTCCTGCCGGACTCGCCGGCCGGTCGCACCATCGTGGTCGGGGCTGGCAAGGCGGCGGCCTCCATGGCGCTGGCGCTCGAGCAGCACTGGAGCGGAGATCTCTCGGGCGCCGTCGTGACGGCTCAGGGTCACGGCCTGCCGTGCCGCCGCATCGAGGTGCTGGAGGCCTCGCACCCGCTGCCGGCCGCTGCGGGCGTTCGAGCCGCCGAGCGCATGCTCGAGCTCGTCTCCGGACTCACGCCGCAGGACCTCGTGATCGCCCTGATATCCGGCGGTGGGTCTTCGCTCATGGCGCTGCCCGCGACCGGCCTCGCGATCGAGGAGAAGCAGGCCATGACCCGGGCGCTGCTCGCTGGCGGCGCCACCATCGGCGAGATCAACTGCGTGCGCCGCCACCTCTCGCGCATCAAGGGTGGTCGCCTCGGCGCAGCATGCCGTCCCGCCCGGGTGGTGACGCTCGCGATTTCGGACGTGCCGGGAGATTCCCCGGTGGACATCGCGTCCGGCCCGACGGTAGCCGATACGACCACGTGCGATGACGCGCTCGCTGTGCTCGATCGTCACCGCATCGCGATCCCGCCGCTCATTCGCGCGAATCTGGAGGCGGGGGCATGGGAGTCGGTGAAGCCGAGTGACCCGCGACTGGGCCGGCCGGAATTCCACGTCATCGCGGCGCCGCTGCAATCGCTCGAGGCCGCGGCACAGGCGGCGGCCGCCCACGGTGTCGAGCCGCTGATCCTTTCGGATCGCGTCGAAGGCGAGGCGAGGATCGTGGGTCGCGAGATGGCGGCGCAGGTCGTGCAGGTCGTGCAGGGCGGCGATGATGTCCGTCCCCCGTGCGTGCTGCTGTCGGGCGGTGAAACGACGGTCACCGTTCATGGTCGCGGCTGCGGCGGACGCAACGTCGAGTTCCTGCTGGCGCTCGGCCTGGCCTTGCCTGAACGCTGCAACGTGCATGCGCTCGCCTGCGACACGGACGGCGTCGACGGCATGGCCGCGGTGGCCGGCGCAGTGTGGCGTCCGGATACGCCGGCACGCGCGAGGGCCCTCGGCCTCGACCCGAATCGCTTCCTGGACGACAACGACGCGCACTCGTTCTTCGCGCTGCTGGGCGACCAGGTGGTCACGGGCCCGACACGGACCAACGTGAACGACTTCCGCGCAATCCTCGTGTTGCCCGAAGTCGGGCGCAGGGCCTAGACCACTGGCTCGACGATCAGCGCGGCGGCGACGTTCCGGCCTTCAGCGGCCAGCACGTTGTACGTGCGGCACGCGGCGCCGGTATCCATGATCTCAAACCCGATCCGCGCGGCGTAGAGTGCGGCCAGCGTCGCTCGTTCAGGAAATTTCTGGCGCGCGCCGGAGCCGATCAGCAGGACCTCCGGTCGAAGCTCGAGCAGCGGCTCGAGGTCCGCGGCCTGCAGTTCCTCCATGCTGAGCGGCCGCCACCCTTCGATGATGGTGGCCGCCGTGACGATCAGGCTGCGGCTGAAGGCACGTTCGCCTATGCGAAGTACGCCGGGCGCGTAGGCGCGCACGACATTGATCGTCGCCGGCTGGTCGAGGTTGAACTTCATCCGGGTAACATACTGGATGCGGGCCGGTCAGGTCATCGGCCCGCGTATCCTCACTGGGAGGCACGTACTTGGTTGAACGCCGACGGGACCGCCTGCGTCTCGCGCTGCCCTGGTTCGCGGAGGTCTTAGGCTCGCTGACGCTCGCCGAGGGCGGGCCGAGCCGTGCGCCGGCGGCCGAGTGGCTGGTCGCGCGCGGCCGGCGGCAGGCATTTTCGGTTTCCGACTGGCGTGCATGGCTGCTCGACTGCGTGGCAGGCAGTGCCGGACTCCTCGCGCGCCACCCCGCCGGTCCGTGCGCTCGGGCGTTTGCCACCGGCGAGGTGCCGCAGGGTACGTGGGCCTGCGCGCGGCCGGTGCATCTCCTCGCGGCCATCGATCACCTGCAACTCGCGCCGGGACGCATCATCCTGGACGGTGCGGAGGCGGCGATCCTGGTTCGCGACACCAACGAACACTTCGCAGCGCGGGGGCTCAGGTTCCACGCGACGGGGGCGGCCGCGGACTGGCACGTCGAGTGCGCGTCACCCATCGCGTGTTCGAGCGTCGAGCCCGCGGTGGCTGCAGGACGAAACCTGCGCGACCTGATGCCGGCGGGACGCGATGGCTCTCGCGTGCGCGCCTTGACGAACGAGATCCAGATGCTGTTGCACGAGCATCCAGTGAACCTGGCACGCGTCGCGCGCGGCCTGCCGGCCGTCAATTCGCTGTGGCTCTGGGGATTCGGTTCGGTCGAGGTCGTCGCCCCGGTTTCGCTGCCGACGCTCTTCACGGACGATGCCTGGCTTGCTGGACTGTGGCGGCTGCACGGGGCGGGCGCGCACACGCTCGCGAATTTCGCGTCGGGAGCATCGCGGTTGCAGTGTGCCGCGCTGGTCGGCTGGTCGCAGCCGCCGGAGGGTGAAGCGGCGGCCGCCCTCGAGCGGGCAGACGCGTCATGCTTTCGTCCCGTGCGC
>JBBIVG010000149.1:0-8162 GCA_037439865.1 Nevskiaceae bacterium | reverse complement strand
GCGATCGTCGTGATCTCGCACGGACTCGGCGAGCACGGCGGTCGTTATGCGCCGCTCGCGAGTCGCCTGGTCGAGAAGGGCTACGCCGTCTATGCGCTCGATCATCGCGGGCACGGCCGGTCGAGCGGGCCCCGCGCCAACATCGAGCGGTTCGACTACCTCGTCTCGGACCTCGGCGTCTGCATCGGACGCGCACAGCGCGAACATCTCGACACGCCGGTCATCCTTCTCGGCCACAGCATGGGCGGAGCCGTTGCGCTCGCGTGTGCGCTCAAGTACGAGAAGGTGCTGCGTGCGCTCGTGCTGTCGGCGCCCGCGCTCGTGGCTGGCGACGCCGTGCCTGCCGTCAAGCTTCTGGTCGTCAAGGCTCTATCGGCACTGGCGCCCAACACCGGTGCCCTGGCGCTGCCTGCGGCCGCGGTGAGCCGCGACCCGGCCGTGGTGCGTGCCTACGAAGCGGATCCGCTGGTGTTTCACGGCGCCATCCCGGCCCGCACGCTCGCGGAACTGCTGCAGGCCATGCAGCGGTTGCAGGCGAAGGTGCACGAGTTGCGACTGCCGGTCCTCGTCCAGCACGGCACGTCGGATTCGCTCGTGCCGCTCGCAGCGGCGCACCCCGTCTACCAGCACCTCGGCCAGTCGAAGAGCCGGACGCTCATGGTGTACGAGGGCCTCTACCACGAGGTCTACAACGAGCCGGAGCGCGACCGCGTGATCGGCGACCTCGAGGCCTGGCTCGCGAGCTAGGGGCCGGACAGGAGCGCCTGGGTCTCCGCCTCGACTTTGCGGGATCCTTCGTTGAGCAGGTAGTCCCGGAAAGCGGCCGCTGCGGGCGGCAGCCAGCGCTCGGAGTGATGCACGACATACCAGGTGCGGACGATCGGCGTGTGGTCGACGTCGAGCCTCACCAGCGCGCCGGTCTTCAGCTCGAGGAACAGTGTGTGCGCCGAGGTCAGGCTGATGCCGAGCTGGCACATGACCGCGTGCTTCGCCATCTCGTTGCCACTGACCGTGATGCGCTCGCGCGGGACGATGCGATGCATCGTGAGGAACGTATCGAGCATCGCGCGCGTTCCGGAGCCGGGCTCGCGCTGCACGATGCTTTCGTGGCGAAGTTCGATCGGCACGATGCCGCGCTCGCCGGCGAGCGGATGGCCGGGCCACGCAATGATCACGTGCGGGTTGGTCGCGAAGGGCTCGCGTGTCAGCGGATCGTCCCGGGTAGGGGCCGGTCCCGCGGCCGATTCCGGTCCGCGACCCATCAGGGCGAGATCGACCTCGCCGTCGAGCACGCGCCGTGCGAGTTCGGCCCGCGTCGAGACCGCCATGTGTACGGCGATGCCGGGCGCGAGCCTGCGGAATGCCGCGAGCAATGGAGGAAGGATGTGGGTGCCCGTCGCGAGGATGCCGAGGTGCAGCGTGCCGTCGTCGCGCTTGCGGAGCGCGTCCATCTCCTTCGCCAGCACCCCGAGGCGCGTATGTACGTCGATCGCCGCGGCAAGTGCGCGCTCGCCGGCCGCGGTCAGCCGCAGTCGACGCCCGATTCGGTCGAAGGCCGGGACCCCGAGCACCTTCTCAAGCTGTTGAATCTGCTGTGTTATCGCGGGACCGGTCATGAACAGCCGCTGCGAGGCGCGGGCCATCGTGCCGGTCTCTGCGACTGCCTTCAGGACTTCCAGCTGCCGCAGGCTCAGGTGTCGCGGATCCATAAGCGGAGCTTAGCAGGCAGGCAACAAATACTAAGTGTCAATTATCGATCGGGCCGCCTAAAGTGATTTCACGTCGCCGCGCAGCGGCAAGGAGGCGGTCCGATGTCACAGACGGTCAAGCACCCGGGTGCCAGCCAGCGCACCACCGGCAACGTTGCCAAGCGGTACCAGGCGGGGGTCCTGAAGTACAAGGAAATGGGCTACTGGGTGCCGGGCTACGAGCCCAAGGATACCGACCTCATCGCCGTCTTCCGCATCACTCCCCAGGAAGGCGTGGACCCGGAGGAGGCCGCCGCGGCCGTCGCCGGCGAGTCGTCGACCGCGACCTGGACGGTCGTGTGGACCGACCGGCTGACCGCGTGCGAGAACTATCGCGCGAAGGCGTACCAGGTGCAGCCGGTGCCTGGCACTGAGGGCCAGTACTTCGCGTGGATCGCCTACGAGATCGATCTCTTCGAGGAAGGCTCGATCGCGAACCTCACGGCCTCCATCATCGGCAACGTCTTCAGCTTCAAGCCGCTCAAGGCCGCGCGCCTCGAGGACATGCGCTTTCCCGTCGCGTACGTGAAGACCTTCCGCGGCCCGCCGACCGGCATCGTCGTGGAGCGCGAGCGCCTCGACAAGTACGGCCGGCCGCTGCTCGGCGCGACGATCAAGCCGAAGCTCGGGCTCTCCGGCAAGAACTACGGCCGCGTCGTTTACGAGGCGCTGCTCGGCGGCCTCGACTTCACCAAGGACGACGAGAACATCAATTCGCAGCCGTTCATGCACTGGCGCGACCGCTTCCTCTTCTGCATGGAGGCCGTGCAGAAGGCCCAGGCCGCGAGCGGCGAGATCAAGGGCCACTACCTGAACATCACCGCGGGCACGATGGAGGAGATGTACAAGCGCGCCGAGTTCGCGCGCGACCTCGGCTCCGTCATCGTGATGGTGGACCTGATCGTCGGCTGGACGGCGATCCAGTCGATCTCTAACTGGGCGCGCGACAACGACATGATCCTGCACATGCACCGCGCGGGTCACGGCACCTACACGCGGCAGAAGACGCACGGCGTGTCGTTCCGGGTGATCGCGAAGTGGCTCAGGCTCGCGGGCGTCGATCACCTGCACGCGGGCACCGCGGTCGGCAAGCTCGAAGGCGACCCGATGACCGTGCAGGGCTACTACAACGTCTGCCGGGACAGCTACACGAAGCAGGACCTCGCGCGCGGCATCTTCTTCGACCAGGACTGGGCGGGGATCCGCAAGGTCATGCCGGTCGCCTCGGGCGGCATCCACGCCGGGCAGATGCACCAGCTGCTCGACCTCTTTGGCGACGACGTGGTGCTGCAGTTCGGCGGCGGCACGATCGGCCACCCGATGGGCATCCAGGCGGGCGCCACCGCGAACCGCGTCGCGCTCGAGGCCATGGTGCTCGCGCGCAACGAGGGTCGCGACATCAAGAGCGAAGGACCCGAGATCCTCGCGGCCGCAGCGAAGACCTGCAAGCCGCTCGAGGCCGCGCTCATGACCTGGAAGGACGTCACGTTCAATTACGCCTCGACCGACACGTCGGACTTCGTGCCGACCGTGAGCGTCGCCTGAGGAGAGCCGCAATGCGCATCACACAGGGAACATTCTCCTACCTGCCCGACCTGACCGACGAGCAGATCGCGAAGCAGGTCGATTACGCGCTCTCGCAGAACTGGGCCGTGTCGCTCGAGTACACCGACGACCCGCATCCCCGCAACGTCTACTGGGAGATGTGGGGACTGCCGATGTTCGACCTGAAGGACGCGGCGGGAGTGCTGGCGGAGTTGCGCGAGGCCCGCAAGGCGCACCCCGACTGCTACATCAAGCTGAACGCGTTCGACTCGACGCGCGGCTTCGAGACGATGCGTCTCTCGTTCATCGTGCATCGCCCGAAGCAGGAGGCGCGCTACAAGCTGCGTCGCGAGGAGAGCGCCGGGCGGCTCGTCCGCTACACGCTGGAGCGCGTGTAGTCCGGCACGGACACACCTGTTCCGAATCACCAGGGACGCGCGCGATGACTGGCTCCATCGACCTCAAGGCGCTGCTCGCCGAGTCGGGCGTCGCGGAGGTGCTCGACGAGCTCGACCGCGAGCTCGTCGGCCTCAAGCCCGTCAAGACGCGGATCCGCGAAATCGCCTCGCTGCTCGTGGTGGACAAGGCGCGGGCCGCGCTCGGCGTCGAGGGTGCGAAGCCGTCCTTGCACATGTGCTTCACCGGCAACCCGGGCACCGGCAAGACCACGGTGGCCATGCGCATGGCGACGATCCTGCATCGGCTCGGTCACGTACGTAAGGGGCACCTCGTGGCTGTCACGCGCGACGACCTCGTCGGGCAGTACATCGGTCACACCGCGCCGAAGACCAAGGAAGTGCTGAAGCGCGCGATGGGCGGCGTGCTCTTCATCGACGAGGCGTACTACCTCTACCGGCCGGAGAACGAGCGCGACTACGGGCAGGAGGCCATCGAGATCCTGATGCAGGTGATGGAGAACCAGCGCGAGGACCTCGTCGTCATCTTCGCCGGCTACAAGAGCCGCATGGATACCTTCTTCCAGTCGAACCCAGGGCTCGGGTCGCGCGTCGCGCACCACATCGACTTCCCGGACTATACGGTCGAGGAACTCGAAGCGATCGCCGGCAAGATGGTCGCCTCGCTGGGGCTCGCGCTGTCGGATCCGGCGAAGCGCGCCCTCGCCGAATACCTGCGGCTCCGGCGCGAGCAGCCCAACTTCGCCAACGCCCGTTCGCTGCGCAATGCGCTCGACCGCGCCCGGCTGCGGCAGGCGCGACGCCTGCTCGAGGCCGGCACCGTGGACGCGGGGATGCTCACCACGATCGAGGCGGAGGACATCCGCGCGAGTCGCGTGTTCGACGCGGCCCGCGCGGCGGCCACCGAGGAAAACCCATGCTGAATCCAGGCTACACCACGATTTCCAAGTTCCTGATCCAGCAGGTGCCCGAGGGACCGCACGGCCGCGAACTCGCGGCGCTGCTCGTGGACGTGGCCGCCGTCGTCAAGGCGGTCTCGGCGGCCGTGGGCAAGGGCCCGCTCGTCGGATTCGCGAGCCTCGCCGGTACGGAGAACGCCCAAGGCGAGTCGCAGAAGAAGCTCGACGTGCTGGCGGACGAGCTCTTCGCGCGCGGCGTCGAATGGAGCGGCCTCGTCGGCGCGCTCGCCTCCGAGGAAATGGAGGACGTGCACTTCGTCGAGGGTGGCGGGCGGCTCGTGCTCGTCTTCGATCCGCTCGACGGCTCGAACAACCTCGACGTGAACCTGCCCGTGGGCTCGATCTTCTCCGTGCTCGCGCTTTCCGAGACGGCGCGTGGCCCGTCGGCGGTGCTGCAGCCAGGCACGAAGCAGCTCGCGGCAGGCTACGCGATCTACGGGCCTTCCACGCAGATCGTCATCACCGTGGGTCGCGGCACGCACGGGTTCACGCTCGACCGCGAGATCGGCAACTTCGTGCTCACGCACCCCGACATACGCGTCCCCGAGGAAGGCTCCGACTACCTGATCAACGCGTCGAACCGCCGCTTCTGGGAGCCCCCGATCGCACGCTACGTGGACGAGTGCAAGGCGGGCCAGGAGGGGCCGCGCGGTCGCGACTTCAACACCCGCTGGGTCGCCTCGATGGTCGCCGACGTGCATCGCATCCTGCTGCGCGGTGGCATCTACATGTACCCCCGCGACCAGAAGGCGGCGAACCGGGAGGGCCGCCTGCGGCTCCTCTACGAGGCGAACCCGATGGCCATGATCGTCGAGCAGGCCGGTGGCCTGGCCTCGACGGGCCGAGGCCGCATCCTCGAGATCGTGCCCGAGCGGATCCACCAGCGCGTGCCCGTGATCCTCGGCTCGAAGGCCGAAGTGCAGCGCGTCGAGCGCTACCACGCGGAGTACGATCGCGGCGAGGACAAGCCCTACAGCTCGCCGCTCTTCGGCGAGCGCTCACTCTTCAGGAACAGCTGACCGTCCACTTCGGAGCACAAGCATGTCGGCGAGGCATCCCATCATCGCGGTGACCGGCTCCTCCGGCGCGGGCACCACCACCGTCAAGACCACCTTCGAGTGGATCTTCCGCCGCGAGAACATCGACGCGGCAGTCGTCGAGGGCGACGCGTTCCATCGTTACGACCGCGTGGAAATGCGCCAGAAGATGAAGGACGCGGAGGCGGCGGGCAACAAGAACTTCAGCCACTTCGGGCCGGAGTCGAACCTGTTCGGCGAGCTCGAGGAGCTCTTCAGGAGCTATGCGCTCTCGGGCAAGGGCCACTCGCGCACCTATGTCCACGACGCCGAGGAGGGCGCGAAGTACGGCGCCGACCCCGGCACGTTCACGCCCTGGCAGGTGATCGGCGAAGGGTCGGACCTGCTGTTCTACGAAGGCCTGCATGGAGCCGTGAAGACCGACGAGCACGACGTCGCGAAGTACCCGGATCTCTTGATCGGCGTGGCGCCCAGCATCAACCTCGAGTGGATCCAGAAGCTGCACCGCGACCGCCGGACCCGCGGCTACTCCACCGAGGCGGTCGTGGACACGATCCTGCGGCGCATGCCGGACTACGTGAACTACATCGCGCCGCAGTTCTCGCGCACGCACATCAACTTCCAGCGGGTGCCGACCGTGGACACGTCGAACCCGTTCATCGCCAAGGACATCCCGACCGCGGACGAGAGCTTCCTGATCATCCGCTTCGCGAATCCGAAGGGCATCGATTTCCCGTACCTGCTGTCGATGGTCCACGACTCCTTCATGTCGCGGCCCAACACGCTCGTCGTGCCCGGCGGCAAACTGCCCATCGCGATGCAGATCATCCTGACGCCACTGATCCTGCGGCTCATGGACACGAAGAAGCGCGCCTACTGAAGGGACGAGACCGGGGACATTCACCGGTTTCCAGAGGGGACAGCCCCCGGTTGGGTACAGTCCCCGGAAATAGGTGAATGTCCCCTATTTTCCCCCTCCCGTCGCCGGCCTCTAATGGCCGCGTGAACGACGCACGGCGCGGGCTCACCACGGCGGAAGCGCGCGAGCGACTCGCGCGCTACGGGCCGAACGTGCTGCCCTCGGAGCCCGCTCCGTCCCCCGTCGCGATCTTCGTCCGGCAGCTGAAGAGTCCGCTCATCTACGTCCTGCTGGCGGCCGCAGCCGTCGCGCTCCTGCTGGGGGACTACACCGACGCCGCGTTCATCGGCGTCGTCCTGCTCGTCAACTCCGCACTCGGCGGCTGGCAGGAGTGGCGCGCGGAGCGCCAGAGCCGCAGCCTGCAGGAGCTGCTGCGCATCCGCGCGACGGTGCTGCGCGACGGCGTCACCGTGGAGATCGACGCCGAGGATCTCGTGCCCGGCGACATCGTCTCGCTCGAAAGCGGCCAGCGCGTGCCGGCCGACTTGCGGCTGCTGGACGCCCACGCGCTCGAGGTGGATGAGGCACTGCTCACGGGCGAGTCGGTCCCGGTCGAGAAGGACCCGGGCTGGAACGGCAGCCCCGGGCTGCCACCAAGCGAACGACGCGACATGCTGTTCGCCGGCACGACCGTCGTGCGCGGCCGTGCCGACGCCGAGGCGGTCGCAACCGGCGCGAAGACGGTGGTCGGCGGGCTCGCGATCACGATGTCCTCGACCGAAGGCGGCCAGCCGCCCCTCGTGGCGCGCATGGAAAGATTCGCCCGGGTCGTCGCGGTCGTGGTGCTCGTCGCGGCCGTCGTCATCGGCGTCGTGGGTGTGCTCGTGCGCGGCGAGAGCATCGGCGGGATGTTCCTGTTCGGCGTCGCGCTCGCAGTGTCGGCGATTCCGGAAGGCCTGCCGGTCGCGCTCACGGTCACGCTCGCAATTGCGGCGCGGCGCATGGCGAGCCGGGGCGCGATCGTCAGGAGCCTGCCTGCGGTCGAAGGCCTCGGCAGCTGCACGCTCGTCGCGAGCGACAAGACCGGGACGCTCACCTGCAACGAACTCACGGTTCGCGAGCTGCGCTTGCCCGACGGCACGACCTGCGAAGTGACGGGCGCGGGCTACGCGCCGGTCGGCGAAATCCTTCCGCGTGGCGCGCCCGCGGGAGCGCAAGCCGCGCCGGCCCTGCGCCGGATGCTCGAGGTGGCCGTGGCCTGCAACGAGGCGAATCTCGTGCGCCAGGACGGGCGATGGTCGAGCCGCGGTGACCCGACCGACATCGCGCTGCTCGCGCTCGCGGGCAAAGGCGGCGTGAACCGCCAGGCGTTGCTGCTCGAGTGGCCCGAAGTCGGCGATATCCCGTTCGAACCCGAGCAGCGATTTGCGGCGAGCCTGCACGATCGCGACGGCGGAACGTGGCTCGCCGTCAAGGGCGCGCCGGAACGGGTGCTCGCGATGTGCCGTCTCTCGGGCGACGAGGCGATCAGGATGTTGCACGCCGCCGAGGAGATGGGCGGCCGCGGCCTGCGGGTGCTGGCGCTGGCCTGCGGCCGC
>JBBIVG010000148.1:0-8183 GCA_037439865.1 Nevskiaceae bacterium | reverse complement strand
TCGATCGTCTCGGCGGGGATGTGCGGTGCGAGGGCGTCGCGCGGCCACGGCAGCGGCGGAAGTTCGATTGCCATCCTGGTTACTCCTCGAGGGGGTGTCTGGTCGAGTTGACAGTTCGGGCCGGGGTTCGTTCCCGATTCGGCGGATCAGTCCACGGAGCAGGCCAGGCAGTAGGCGTAGAGGCTGGCCGGATCCTTGAGATGCGCGAGCCGCTGGGCCTCCTGCAGGAGCGGCGACAGGGCCGACGGAAGCACGGGAAGTGCGCCCTGCGGCAGCAGCGGCGCGACGATGCGGGCCAGGGCCACGCGGATGCGCAGACCGAACGCCTCGCCGAAGCTGGTGTCCGCGTCGAAGTAATGGACGTCGTAGTCGTCGCCCAGCTTCGCAAGCTTTGCCGCCGCCTTGATTGCATCCCCGGTGCCGCCGAGTTCGTCCACTAGGCCCAGGCCCTTGGCGTCGGCGCCGGACCAGACGCGGCCCTGCGCGACTCCCTCGATGGCCTCGACGGATCGCTTGCGCGCCTTGGCCACGCGGCCGACGAAATCCTGGTAACCGCGCTCGATGCTCTGCTGCAGGATGTCGCGCGAAACGTCCCCCATCGGGCGGTCCAGGCGGAACTCGCCCGAGAGCGCCGTGGTGCCCACTCCGTCCGTGTGCACGCCGAGGCGCTCGAGGGAGCGCTGGAATGTCGGGAACATCGCGAAGATGCCGATGGATCCCGTGAGCGTGGCGGGACTCGCGACGATGCGATCCGCATCCATCGCGATGTAGTAGCCGCCCGAGGCCGCGAGGCTGCTCATCGAGGCCACCACGGGCTTGCCGGCCTTGCGGAGCGCGGCGACCTCGCGACGGATGATCTCGCTCGCGAACACGCTGCCACCCGGGCTGTCGATCCGCAGCACCACGGCCTTGACCGCGTCGTCGTGCGCAGCGTCTCGCAACTGCCCGGCCAGCGTGTCCGACCCCACCATGCCCGGCGGCTGCTCGCCCGGCACGATCTCGCCGGAGGCCACGATCACGCCGATCTTCTGCTTCGAGCGCGACGAGAGCGCCTTCTGCGAGTCAATGTTCGCGAGGTAGGCACCGAAATCCACGCCGACGAACGAGTGCGAGTCCTCGTCCTCTCCCGTGAGCTGCACGAGCCGGTCCTCGACCTCGAAGCGGCCCTTGAGCGAGGTCACGAGGCCGGCGTCGAGTGCCATCCTGGCGAGGTCGCCATCGGCCTTGCGCAGGGACTGCGCGGCCTCGTCCGCGTACGACTGCAGGCGGGCCGGCTCGAAATCACGCGCCTTGGCGACGTCCGACTTGTAGGTGTTCCAGACCGAGTTGAGCCAGGCGAGGCTCTCCTCGCGCTCGGCCGGCGACATGTCGTTGCGGTTGAACATCTCGACCGCCGACTTGTACTCGCCGACGCGGAAGATGTTGACGTCGACCGAGAGCTTGTCGAGCGCGTCCTTCACGAAGTAGCCGTACCTCGCGTAGCCGTCAACGTAGGCGGCGCCCATCGGGTCGAGGTAGATCTCGTCGGCGTGGGCCGCGAGGTAGTACTGCGGCTGCTCGTAGTAGTCGGCGAAGGCGATCACCGGCTTGCCGGCGGCGCGGAAGTCGTCGATCGCCTGCGCGATCTCCTGCATCTTCGCGAGGCCGCCGCCCTGGATGCCGCCGAGGTCGAGGTAGAGGGAACTGATGCGGTCGTCGTCCGCGGCCGCCTCGATGGCGTCCACCACGTCGCGCAGCAGCGTCTGCGTCGGCGCGCGGCGGAGCGTCTCCGCGAGCGCCCGCTCGAGCGGGTCGCCGGTCAACTGCTCGACGATCGGCCCCTTCGGGGCGATGACCAGCGCGGCCTTGTCCCGGACGATCGGGATGGGACGCGAGAAGAGCCCCCAGGCCAGGCTGAAGAGCATCAGCAGGAAAACGAGGTGCAGGACCTTGCGCAGCCCGTCGAGGCCGCTCCAGATCCAGTGCAGGACTCTGCCGATCGCTCTGAACATGGCGCTACGTCCGGCACGCGCGGCGACCACCGTCGGGTCGCCCCGCGCGCGGGCGCACGAACGTCAGACCTTCTCTTCGATGCGCGCGGCCTTGCCCGTGCGGTCGCGCAGGAAGTACAGCTTGGCGCGGCGCACGTTGCCGCGGCGCTTCACGGTGATCGCGCCGAGGGCCGGGCTGTAGGTCTGGAACACGCGCTCGACACCCTCGCCGTGCGAGATCTTGCGCACGGTGAAGGAGGAGTTGAGGCCGCGGTTGCTCTTCGCGATGACCACGCCTTCATAGGCCTGCACGCGCTCGCGGTCGCCTTCCTTGACCTTGACCTCGACGACGACGGTGTCGCCAGGTCCGAAGTCCGGCACTTCACGCTGCATGCGCTCCTTCTCGAGCGTGGCAATGATGTTGCTCATGTCTCACCTTTCTCGCAGTGGTTGCGTCCCTGCCCTTCGACACGCGGTGCGTCCTGCTCCGCCCGGTATTCCTCGAGGAGCTGCCGCTCCTCGACGCTCAGCTGCCTGCCCAGGAGCAGGTCCGGTCGCCGTCGCCAGGTGCGACCGAGCGACTGCTTGCGCCGCCAGCGCTCGATCGCGGCGTGGTTGCCGCCCTTCAGCACCGCCGGCGCCTCGCGGCCGCGCCATGTCTCCGGTCGCGTGTAGTGCGGCCAGTCGAGCAGCCCGTTCGCGAACGACTCCTGCTCGGCCGACGCGGCGCAACCGAGCGTGCCCGGCAGCAGCCGCGACACCGCGTCGATCACCATCAGGGCCGGCAGCTCCCCGCCGCTCAGCACGATGTCGCCGACCGAGAGCGACTCGTCGATGCATTCCTCGACGAATCGCTCGTCCACACCCTCGTAGCGGCCGGCCACCAGCACCAGTTCCGCCAGCCCGGCGAGCTCCGCGACCTTCGGCTGCGTGACCGGCGCGCCATCCGCTGCCAGGTACACCCGCCTCGCCGAGGGCACGAGCGTCGCCGCATCGTCCATGGCGAGCCTCAGTGGCTCCGCCTTCAACACCATCCCGGGGCCGCCGCCGTAGGGCCGGTCGTCCACCGTCTTGTGCACGTCCGTGGCGAACTTCCGCGGATTCACCGTGCTCACCTCGAGCACGCCCCGCTCCAGCGCCCGCCCGAGCACCCCGAACTTGAGGGCCTGCTCGATGAACTCCGGGAACAGCGTGACGACCACGATCTTCACGAGTTCCGCCCCGTCAGTCGTCCGGATGCCAGTCGAGCGTGAGCCGCCCGGCCTCCAGGTCGACCGCCAGCAGCCGCTCCCTCACGAGCGGTACCAGCCTTTCGCGCTCGCCGCGCAGGACCAGCACCGGGTGAGCCGGCAGCTCCAGGACTCCGTCCACCCGCCCGAGCGGCGTGCCGTCCGGGCTCGAGGCCTCGAGTCCGATCAGGTCGTGCCAGTAGTACTCCCCGGGGGCGGTCGGCGGCAACTCGGAGCGGTCCACGCGGACCTCGCAACCGGTGAGCGCCTGGGCCGCCTCGCGCGACCCCACACCCTCGAGGCGGACTGCCACGGCACGGCCCGCCCGCTTCCACTCCAGGACCGCCCGACGCTCGGCATGGCCGCCGCGGACGATTTCCCAGCTCGAATAACTCGCGACGCCCTCGGGAGGATCGGTGTAGGAATTGACCTTCACCCATCCCTGCACCCCGAACGGGGCACCGATTCGACCGAGCACCACGGCGCGCCCGTCGTTGTCGGGGCGCGCGGGATTCATGCCGTCCGGCGCGCGGTCAGGCCGCGGCCTTGGCCTTGCGGTAGCTCTTCAGGAGCTGCGCGACGCGCTCGGACGGCTGGGCTCCGCGGCCCACCCACTGGTCGATGCGGTCGAGGTCGAGACGCAGCTCCTCGCTCGCGCCCTTCGCAACGGGGTTGAAGAAACCCACCTGCTCGAGCGCTCCACCACCGCTGCGGCGGCTGTCGGTCACCACCACGTGGTAGAAGGGCTCCTTCTTGCCGCCGCGGCGCATCAAACGGATCGTCACCATCGTCTGCCAATGCCTCAGTTGGGGCTCGCGGGCGCCGGTCCGGCACCCGTTCGAAAAAGAGCCCGGAACTATACCGAAAAGCCCAGCGAAAAGAAACGCTTGTCTCAGCCCCCCGGGAAGCCCGGGGGCATCCGGCCGGCCATGGCCCGCATCATGCGGCCGAGGCCGCCCTTGCCGATGCCCTTCATCATCTTCTGCATCTGCATGAAGTTCTTGAGCAGCCGGTTGACGTCGGCCACCTGGGTACCGGAGCCGGACGCGATCCGGCGCCGGCGCGACCCGTCGATCGTCTTGGGATAACGGCGCTCGCCGGGGGTCATGGCGCAGATGATCGCGATCTGCCGCTTGATCTCCCGCTCGTTGCCTTTCGGCAGCGCCCCGGCCTTGGCCGTCAGGTGCGCCGGCAGCTTGTCCATCAGGGCAGCCATGCCACCCATGCCCTCGAGCTGGCGAAGTTGCGCGAGCAGGTCCTCGAGGTTGAAGTCCTTGCCCTTGGCGACCTTGCGCGCGAGCTTCTCGGCTTCCTCGCGATCGACCTTGCGGGTGACTTCCTCGACGAGGCTGAGCACATCGCCCATGCCGAGGATCCGCGACGCCATGCGCTCGGGCTGGAACGCCTCGAGCGCGTCGGGCTTCTCGCCGACGCCGACGAACAGGATCGGTCGCCCCGTGACGTGACGCACCGAAAGCGCCGCGCCACCGCGGGCATCGCCGTCCGCCTTGGTGAGCACCACGCCGGTCAGCTCGAGCGCGGCGCCGAAGGCCCGCGCGGCATTCACCGCATCCTGGCCCGCCATGCTGTCCACGACGAAAAGCGTCTCGATCGGCTTCAACGCCGCACCGAGCTCGCGGACCTCCTGCATCATGTCCTCGTCGACGTGCAGGCGGCCGGCCGTGTCCACGAGCAGTACGTCGTAGAGGCCGCGCCGGGCCTCCTCGAGCGCCTGCTTCGCGATCGCGACGGGGCGCTGCTTCGGGTCCGCGGGCGCCACGTCGATCCCGAGCTGCTCACCGAGCCGCTCGAGCTGCAGCATCGCCGCCGGCCGGTACACGTCGGTGGACACGAGCAGGACGCGCTTGCGCTCGCGCTGCTTGAGCCAGAGCGCGATCTTCGCGGCGGTGGTGGTCTTGCCGGCGCCCTGCAGGCCCGCGAGCAGGATGATCGCGGGCGGCTGCGTGCGGAGGTCGAGCGGCCGGGCGCCCTCCCCCATGACGCGCACCAGCTCCTCGTGGATGACGCGGACGAGCGCCTGCCCCGGCGTCAGGCTCCTGTGGATCTCGAGGCCGATCGCGCGCGCCTTGACCGCGTCGATGAACTCCTTGACGACCGGAAGCGCCACGTCCGCCTCGAGCAGCGCCATCCGCACTTGCCGCAGCGTGTCGCCGATGTTCTCCTCGGTCAGGCGGCCGCGGCCGCGCAGGCCTTCGACGACGGCGGCGAGACGGGCGGAAAGCTTGTCGAACACTAGCGACCTCGGTGGAGGGGGCGGGGAGCGCGCCGCGGCGCGGCGGAGCGCGGATTATAGGGGCCACGCCTCCTCACTTCACGGGCGTTGTGACATCATTTCAGGATCCCGGCCGCGTCGAGTCCGAGCTTGCTGTTACCACTGATCGCCGTCGCCTGTTACCTCTTCGGGGCCTTCGGCCTCGCCTTCGGCGCCTATCGCGGCGAATCCCACCACGGGCGCGGCGCGCGCATCGCGGGCGCGGCGATCGCCGCCGTCGGCGCTCTCGTCCACGCCGCTGCGCTCCTCGACGAGCGGCGGATGGACCCGCAGGCGGCGCTGTCGCTCGGCGACACCGCGGCGATCGTCGGGCTCCTGATCGCGATCACGGCGCTCGTGATGGCGCTCAAGCCGCGGCTGCGCGGCATGGCGGCACTGCTGCTCCTGATCGCCGCCGTGCTCGAGGCCGCATTCTCGGAGGGCGCCCGCAGCTTCACGATGGGCCGCCCGGGCTGGGAACTGTCCTTCCACGTGGCGATGGCGACCACGGCGTTCGCCTTCCTCACGATCGGCGCCGCGCTGGCCATCGCTCAGGTCGTGGTGGACCGGCGGCTGCGCAGCCGCCAGCCGCTCGGGCTGCTCAAGATCCTCACGCCGCTCGAGTCGCTCGAGTCGGGCTGCTTCCACAGCATCCTCGCGGGTTTCGCGCTCCTTACGCTCGCGCTCGTGAGCGGTGCCTTCTTCATCGAGAACCTGTTCGCGCAGCACCTCGTGCACAAGGTGGCGCTGGCGATCACCGCGTGGGTGGTCTTCGGCGTACTGCTGCTCGGTCGCTGGCGCTTCGGCTGGCGCGGCCGCAAGGCGCTGCGCTGGACGCTCGCCGGGTACGCGCTGCTCGGGCTCTCCTACTTCGGCAGCAAGCTGGTCCTGGAGAACCTGCTCGGGCGCCACTGGGGCTGAGCCGCCTTGCAGGACATCCCGTTACCCTGGCTGATCGCGATCCTCGTCGGCTGCATCGCGCTGTCCGCGTTCTTCTCGAGCACCGAGACGGCGCTGATGAGCATCAACCGCTACCGGTTGCGGCACCGCGCGCGCGAAGGCAACACGAGCGCGCGCGCCGCCGAGAAGCTGCTCGAGACCCCGGATCGGCTGATCGGGCTCATCCTGCTCTGCAACAACTTCGTCAATTCGGCCGCGGCCGCCATCGTCACGGTGATCTCGCTGCACCTCGGCGGCGAGGGATTCGCGGCCGTGGGCGTCGGCGTGTTCACCGTCGTACTGATCATCTTCGGCGAGGTCGCGCCGAAGACCTTCGGCGCGCTGTACCCGGAGCGGCTCGCGCTCCCAGCGGCACTCATCTACCGAGTGCTGCTCAAGGTGCTCTATCCAGTCGTCTGGGCCACCAATCTGTTCGCCAATGCCGTGCTCCGCCTGGCCGGCATCTCGCGCGAGAAGGTGAGCCGGACGTCGCTGAGCCAGGAGGAACTGCGCACGGTCGTCGCCGAGGCGAGCACCGTGATCCCGCACCGCCACCAGCGCATGCTCATGAGCATCCTCGACCTGGAGCGCATCAGCGTCGAGGACATCATGGTGCCGCGCAGCGAGATCGCCGGCATCGACGTCTCGGACGACTGGGACGACGTCCTCGAGCAGCTGCGCGAGAGCCGCCACACGCGGCTGCCGGTGTACGACGGCGGCCTCGAAAACATCATCGGCATCCTGCACATGAAGAAGGTGGCGCGGCTCTTCGCGCACGGCGCGATCGACCGCGAGCAGCTCGTCGCGCTCGCGCGCACCCGCGAGCCCTTCTACGTGCCCGAGGGCACCTCGCTCAACAAGCAACTGCTCAATTTCCAGCGGCAGCGGCGGCGCGTCGCCTTCGTCGTGGACGAGTACGGCGACGTGCAGGGCCTCGTGACGCTCGAGGACCTGCTCGAGGAAATCGTCGGCGAGTTCACGTCCGACACGAGCTCGCTGCACAAGGACGTGCACCGGCAGAAGGACGGCGGCTTCGTGGTCAATGCATCGGCGAGCGTCCGCACGCTGAACCGCAAGATGGGCTGGTCGCTGCCGACGAGCGGTCCCCGCACGCTGAACGGGCTCATCATCGAGTACCTCGAGACGATTCCCGAGGCGGGCACCAGCCTGCGCATCAACGACTACTCGATCGACATCCTGCAGACGGGCGACAACGCCATCCGGACCGTGCGCCTGCGCCCGATCGCGTCGGCCGCAGCACACGCGTCCACCGCGTCAGAAGGCGGAACCTAGCGCCTGGTCGAGGCGGCCGACCCCGACGACCTCGAGGCCCTCGAGCGCGCGGCGCGGCGCGTTCGCCGCAGGCACGAGCGCGCGGCGGAAGCCCTGCTTCACCGCCTCGCGCAGCCGCTCCTCGCCGAACGGCACCGGGCGTATCTCGCCCGTGAGCCCGAGCTCGCCGAAGCAGACGAGATCCGTCGCGACCGGCCGGTTGCGCAGGCTCGAGAAGACCGCGAGCACCGCCGGCAGGTCGGCAGCGGTCTCGCCGATGCGCACCCCGCCCACGACGTTGACGAACACGTCCTGCCCCGACGTCGCGATACCGCCGTGCCTGTGCAGGACCGCGAGCAGTAGCGCGAGCCGGCTCGACTCGAACCCGACGGCGACGCGGCGCGGCGACATCCCCTGCGCCTCGTCGAGCAGCGCCTGCACCTCCACGAGCAGCGGCCGGCTCCCCTCACGTGCGACGGTGATGACGCTGCCGGGCACGGG
>JBBIVG010000147.1:0-8215 GCA_037439865.1 Nevskiaceae bacterium | reverse complement strand
CCATGGCCACGTCGTTCGCCGCGAGCGAGTTCGTCAGCACGCCCACGTTGCTGCCGGCCTGGGCCACGTCCACGAAGACCTTCGTCCCCAACTTGCCCGGGACGAAGTACGGCGAGATGACCGTGAGATTCGTCCGCGAAGCCTTGACCATCGGCGACAGGAGCGTCAGCACCTGTGACCCGGCCACGCCACCGCCCTGCCCGATCACCTTGAGCGGGTCGTCGGACAGAAACTTGTACCTCGCCGCCCACTCCATCGACCAGTCGCCCGCCAGCAGCCGCTGCACTTCGTCGTTCTGTTTCAGTTCCTCGACGAAGCGCTGCTGCCCCTCGGTCATGGTGTAGTTCGCGACGTAGGCGCGCAGCTTCTCGAAAGCCTCGGGCGTCACGTCCTTCGGCGACAGCACCTCCATCGGATAGGCGAGCGGTGAATTCCAGTACTTGTCGAACGAGGCCGAGGCATCGCGCACGATCGGCCCCACCATGGCGAAATCGAGGTCCACGAAATTGACCGTCTCGCTCGCGCCGAAGTACTCATCGCCGAGATTGCGTCCGCCCACGACGGCAATGCGGTTGTCGGCAATCCAGCTCTTGTTGTGCATGCGGCGGTTGACGCGGTCGAAGCTGCCCACCGCCTCGAACAATCCGGCGAGCGCCCCGTATCGCGACTGGAACGGGTTGAACATCCGCACCTGGATGTTCGGGTGGGCGGCGAGCGCAGCGAATCCGTAGTTCTTCGACCTCGCGTCCATGTCGTCCACGAGGAGCCGCACCTTCACGCCCCGGTCCGCGGCCTGGATCAGCCGGTACGCGAGCCAGTCCCCAGTTCCGTCCGTGTTCCAGATGTAGGTCTGCACGTCCAGGCTGCGGCCGGCGACCACGGCGGACCGACTGCGGATCGCGAATGCCTCCGGACCTTCACTCACCAGTCGGAAGCCCGACTCGCCCGGGTGTTTCGCCTCCGCAGGAGCGATCGCTTCGTCGAGCGGGGTTCCCTGCCCGGCCGGGATGGCCGACTCCACGGGCAGTTCGGGTCGGGGCTGCAGGCTCGCGCAGGAGGCCGCGGACAGGGCCGCGGCAAGGACGAAAACGCGCCGGAGAAATTGCATATCGTAACCAGACATCTGGCCGAAGTTATGGTCCGATTAGAGTCGTGCCGGCCAGAGTTGTCGAGTCGCAGTTATCGCGAGCCCCTCCACACCCTGCGCGGCTCGGACCGACCCATCAATGCTTGCGCGCCGCGCGTGCGACCTCGTAGAGGTAGTCCGCGTACATCACGGCCTGCTGCTGGTAGCCCGCGACCTTCGGATTGCTGCTGTCGATCAGCAGCCACTCGTCGGGCGCGTGCGCACCGCCACCACGACCAACCCCGAAATGACCCGCCGCCATGTTGAGCGGAGGCCCCGTGAACACCACGCCCGGCCAGCTTCCGGCACGACGCGGGAACAACGTGAACTCGATCCCGGCCTTCTCGAGTGTCGCCGCGGCAGCCCGCACGATGACGCTGTCTTCGGGCGAAGCGGTGGGACTGTAGCCGCCGCTCACGATCACCTCGATGTCTCCGAAGCCGCGCTTCGCGAGATGCGCCTTGAGTTTCTCGACCGCTTCCTCCTTGGTCATGTTCGGCACGAGGCGTAAATCGAGCTTGGCCTCGGCGCGACCCGGAAGGACCGTCTTGCCACCCGGCCCCGTGTAGCCGGCCACGAGACCCTCGATGTTCACGGTCGGCTGCGATGCCAGCCGGTACGCGCTCGCCAGGAAATCCTCGTCGTTGATCCAGTGCTTGATCCCGAGCTGCTTCTTGACGCTCTCCTCGTCCTTCGGGAGTTCAGCGGCGATCAGTAGCTTTTCGCGATCGGTCAGCGGGCGGACGTTCGCGAACCAGCCGTCGATGGCCGGCGTGTGCCCGTCGTCGGCGACGAGCGTATTGAGCGCCTTCACGAGGCGCCAAGCCGGACTGTCCACGTTGGCTGCGAGGCTCGAGTGAATATCCTTGGCCGGGCCGCGGCCCCAGTGCTCCCCGCTCGACACCAGCTGCAGCTCGACGACGCCCTTCGCGCCGAGATCGATGGAGACGGAGCCATCCTTCGACTGGCCCGTCGAGGGCATGACGACGCCGACCGCGCGCTTGACCGCGGCTGCGACCTCCGGATCCGCGAGCATCCGTGGGAAGTTCGTCGAGCCGATCTCCTCCTCGCCCTCGGCGACCAGGACGAGGTTCACCGGAAGCCTGACTCCAGCCGTCTTGAATCCATGCAGTGCGGTCAGGAAAGCCATCTCCGGCCCTTTCTGGTTGACCGCGCCCCGGCCGACCAGGACGGTGCCCTCGCCCGGGCGCTCGACGATCTTCCCTTCGAGCGGCGGCGACGACCATTCGGCCGGATCGAAGTGCTTGACGTCGTACATGAAATAGATCGCGAGCGTGTCCTTCGCTCCCGCGTCGAGCGTGGCGAACACACCCGGCACGCCTCCGGTCTCGACGATGCGGGCCTTCTGGAACCCGGCATCGAGTGCGAGCTGCCGCATGTACTCGGCACCCTGAGGGACGTTCATGCCCATGTTGGCGATGGTCGGCAGTGCGATCCACGCCCGCAGCCGCTCGATCGAGGCCGCCTTGTCGGCCTGGATCGCGGCCACGACCTTCGCGTTTCCAGATTCGTCCCGCGCCACGGCGGCCTGGCCCGCTGCGCCAAGAGCCAGTGCCAGCGCCGCCGCGCCACCGAGCATGAACCGCCGATCGATTTGCATCGTCCCTTCTCCGTCTACGTGACCAGCCCGGCGGGCAGACTGGATCGGAACGGCGACGATGTCCAGCGCCGCACCGACCGCATCGTTCCTGGCCGGGCCCTACGCGAACGCGATCGATCGCCCGACGAACCAGTAGACGCCGACCGCGAACAGCGCCGCGGTCGCGTAGTCCAGCGCTCGCGCACGCGCCGACTCGGCCATACGCGACGTCGCAAGCGCGATCAACGCGACCACGGCCAGCGCGAGGATCTGCGCCGCCTCCACCCCGAGGTTGAATCCGAGCAGGGCCGTGAGCAACCGGTCGCGCGGGATATCGAGTTCGATCAGTGCACCCGCGAACCCGGCGCCGTGCGCCAGCCCGAACGCCGCAGCCAGTAACGGTGCCAGCCGGCGCGACGTCTCGCCTCCGAGCCCTCCGGCGCAGAGCGCGAAGGCGGCCGTGCCGAGCACCACGGCCCACGGCAGGACGGAGAGCCCTGCCGCCCTGGCGACCACCGGCACGGCCGCCACGAGCGCCAGGGTCGCCCAGCCGAGACGTGAACTCTTCCCGGCGCGCGTCGCAAATGCTTCGCCCGCCGCAAACGCCACGGTGAAACCGATCAGCGCCTCGATCGCCCGCGTATTCGGGCTCAACCACCCGACGGCTACGAGACCTAGCGTGAGCGAATGCCCCAGCGTGAAGCCCGTGGCGGCCCAGATCGCTCGCCCCAGCCCGCCCGCCAGCAGTGTGAGGGCTGCAAGGAACGCAAGGTGATCGACACCCGAAAGCACGTGCTCGAGACCGAGCCGGACGAACGCACGGAAGTCCGTCGGCGCCTCCGCGGCCCGCCCGCCGACCTCGAACGTGTGCGATCCGGCGGTGGCCAGGAATTCCTGTCCCGCGCCGCCTGCGCGCGCGATGCGCGCGTAGTGCACGTGGCTCGGCGAGACGCCGAAGAACGCACCGAGCACGACGGTGGCCGCCGACTCGGCCAGCGGCCTCGGACACTCGTAGACGAGTTCGACCCGGACGTCCCCTCGGGCGGCGACGAGCGGCTGCGGCGCACGAGCCGCGCAAGGTCGTCCCGCCTGGCTCACCGATACCGTTTGCGCAAGGTGCGATGCGAGCAGCGATCCCAGCGCGTCGAAACCAGCGTCCTCGCTGAGTTGCGTGACTCGCTGGGCATCCACCTGGAACACGCCGATCAGTGTGTTGCCTTCCGCTGACCAACTGGAAAACGACTGGCTGCGCGTATGCGCGGAGACGGCTCCCGCGGCCAGCAGCCCGACGAGGAGCAGGAATAGACCGCGATACATCACTTCGACCGTGTCGCGGGCGGCGCGTCCGGCGCGTAGCGGATCTTCGCCGTCCTGCGCAGACCGGCGAGGTAGTGATCGAGCGCGTTCTCGGCGGCCCGCCGGCGCCACTCCTCGAGAACGATGTCGCGAACAGCCTCGTACGGCGGGACCTCGCCCGCTCGCTTGTCGAGCAGGTAAACGAATGTCGGCACGCCGCCGACGTCGATCGGGCCGGTCACCTCCCCCGGGCTCAGCGCGATTGCGGCGTCGCGCACCGCCGGCCCCACATAGTCCGCCACCTTCCCTGCAGGCAGCAGCGCATCGGGCACGACGACGGCCTCGGCGCCTGACGCCGCCACAGCAGCGTCGAAGCCCTGCCCCGCCCGCAGTGCATGCTGCATTGCCTCGACTCGCGCGGCGTCACGCGACGGGAAGCTCGCCACGCGTACACGCAACTGCGGGGCCGCCCGCGCAAGCTCCGGGCGCTCGGCATAGAACTTTCGGAGTTCCTCGTCGGCGGGCTCCCGTCCCGCGGCCTCGGCCGCCGCGAACTGCACCATCGCGTCCACGAGCGCCTTGCGAACCGCGAGGTCGCTGGTGCCGAGCCCGAGGTCGAGTCCGCGCCGCACGAGCAGTTCCTCGTCGACCAGGCGCTCGAGTGCGCGGCGAGCGTCGGCCGTGGTGAGCGGCGAGCGCTTGTCGGCTGCGAGCGCGCCGAGCGCTCGCTCATAATCGGCGCGCGAGATCGTCACGCCATCGACGGTGGCGATGGCGTCGCGGTCCGGCCGCCCGATTCCGGGCTGGCCAAGCGCACCCCACAACGCGGCCGCGAGCCCTGCGACGGCACCGAGCGCCAGCAGGCGTCCGGTATGCCGACCCGGTCCGGCCTCGCCCTCCCGTTCAGCCACTCGTCGCCGCGGCCGGATAGTAGACGTAGATCGGCGAAGACCACGCGCGCGGCTCGGACGGCGCCGTGCAGTCGCTCGCGCCGCTGCGGTAATCCCCGTAGCAGAGTTTGGCCTGCACGCAACGGCCCTTCTCGTCACGGACGCACTCGATGGGGCGTGCGTTGATCGTCGGCTGCGACTCCTCGATTGCGCGCACGTAGTAGATCGCGTCGCGTGCTCCCGTCGCATACGACGGATCCGTGAAGGTGAAGCTGCAGCCGTTCGGGTTCGCGTCGCACGGGTGCACGAGGAACCTGTCCTCGATCAGCCCGTCCAACGGCTCGCCGGGCTTCGCCTGCGGCCGGATCCGGACGACCTCGATGCGCGTGATCACGTTGCGCTCGTCGGACGGGTTGTCGCATTCCCCCGAGCACAGGTGTTGCAGGCGTTCCGCGTCCATGCCCGCATTCGCGAAGTCCGGGCAGCCGGGCTTCTGCTTGAACGAACCGACCGCGCGCACGGTGAAGGTCGGCGACTCGCCCGTCGTGACGTCGCTGCCCATGCGCGTCACGTTGCCGGAGGTATCGCGCGCGTCGAACCAGAGCAGGATCTTGTGGCCGGAGGTCGCGTACACCTGGCGCTTCTCGAGGGCATCCCAGATCGCCTCGCGCGTGCGGTTCTTCGCGTGCACCGCCGCGAGGCCGCCCGTCAGCCAGAACGACGACTGCCGCTCGAATTCCGTTAGCTGGAAACCCGCCATCTTCATCAACTCGGCGCGCGGGATCGGATGCGGAAATGCGTCGGCCTTACCCTGGTCCCCGACCAGCCTGAGGCGCGTCTTCTCGTCGACCGCCCCGGCGGCCTCCGTGTTCTCCCGCCGGTTGACCTGCTTGTAGCCCGTGCCCGGGCGCGCGCGGTGATTATCGGACGAGCCGATGAAGCCCCACTTGAAGCGCGTGGGATGCTGCGGATCCTCGTCGAAGCGCGAAATCGCGAGGCCGTACTGCACCGACGTCCCGGGACGGTGGTTGAACGGCGGCAGGAAGCAGTCGGTGCACTGGCCCGCGTCGAGCCAGTCCTCGGGCCGCTCACCGCCGATCACGAGATGCCCCGCGACACCCATGTTTGCGTACGCGAGGCGCGCCTCGTCCGCCCGCTTGGCACACACCTCCTGGGTCTGCCCCGTCTTCAGGCAGCGCTCCATGATGATGTCGCCGGCGCGCCAGCAACTCGGCAGGTAATTCGCCGTCGGCGGTGGGCAGGTCGCCGTCTGTCCGTCCGCGCTCGGGATGACGTCCTTCCACGAGCGGTACTCCTCCGAGTTGCCGTGGCCGGAGTAGATCTCGATCAGCCGGAAGCGCTCCGGGTGATCCTTGGGGGCCAGCGCCTTGTCCCAGGTCGTTCCGGCCGGCGTGTAATAGCCCCAGCTCGTGCCGTGCGGAATGATCAGCGGCTTCAGCCCCTGTTCGTCGAGACGACGCACGAGTTCACCCGGCGTCGCCGCTTCCTCGAAGCAGTCGGGTGGAAGCTTGTCCGAAGACACCTTTGGATCGCACGCCGGCACCTTCTGCGTGTTGCGGATGAAGCGGTTGAAGTCGAAGTAGGCAGAACGCTCCGGGTAGTCCTCGAGCGCGAGGAAGGGCGACATTCCCTTGAACGACCGGCGCAGCGTGTCCGTCGCCACGCCCGAAGCCGCGATCTGACGTGCCGCCACGTCCTTGTCGTCGAGGTTCTCGAAGATCACGTTCTTGTGGCCGAAGTGCTCGTTGGGCGTGCGGCCCACCTGCGTCCACTCGAAGCCGATGAAGGACACGAGGTCCGGCGACGCGTCATTGCCGGATACCGCCTGGCACTGGCGGATCGACTGCCTGGTCTGCTTCCACCGGTAGGGCGTGCCCGCCTCGGCGTGATCGGTGATGGCCCAGAAGTCGAGCCCGGAGCAGTAGCGGGCGAAGTCGCAGGCGTCGCCGACCGGGTAGACGCCCGGCCCGCCGAGCATCGGCAGCGACCAGAGGAACGCGTCGGTCGAATAGGTCGTGTGCACGTGAAGGTCGCCGAAGAGGATCTGGTCCCCCTCCCCCGCCGGTGCCGCCGCTGCCACCGCCTGTCCTCGGGCGGCGATGACCGCCGCGGGGATCGCCTTTCCCGTGATGGGCCCGGCGTCACGCTCGTGGCCGAACCAGCCCTTCTGCGCGCCGACCCACCACGTGGCGAACACGGCGACGGCGACGCCGAGCACGGCGACGACTGTGAGCAGGAACCTTTTCATTGTCCAACCTCCGACCGGGGCACGATGCCCTCACCCCCCGCGAAAGGGCGCATATCACTCTGTTTCGGCGTTTATCGCAAGCGGCGCGTGTACGCTAGGCACTTCACTCCAGGCCCCGACACCATGATCGAAACGAGCCGCCTCGAGCCTTACACGCTGCACGTTTACGACATCTCCTACTTCAGCGGGAAGATGCAGGCGTACCTCGCGTACAAGCAGATTCCGCACAGGGTCCACGAGATCACCTGGCAGGAACTCGTGGACCGCGTGGCGCCGCAGACGGGACTCGTCGAGGTGCCCGTCGTCGAGTGCGCCGACGGGACGTTCCTGCGTGACAGCACGGCCATGATCGAGTGGTTCGAGCAGCGCTATCCCGTTGCGCCCGTGCTCCCGGACGATCCGGCGGCCACGTTCATCTGTCGATTGCTCGAAGACTATGCGGACGAGGGCCTGTGGCGCCCCGCCCTCTACTACCGCTGGGCGTTCCCCAAGGATTCCTGGCTGTACGCCCGGCGATTCACGGAGGATTTCCTGTCGTATCCGCTGACGCCGGCGGCGCTGCTCAGGATCAGCGTTCGCGATCGCCAGAAGCGCGTGTACCTGCGCGGCGAGGGAATCACGGCGGAGAACCGGGCCGACGTCGAGCGTCACTACACGGACGAACTCGCCGATCTCGAGGCGGTATTCCGGCGCCGGCCCTTCCTGTTCGGCGACAGGCCGAGCCTTGCGGATTTCGGCTACTTCGCGTCGATGTTCCGTCACTTCGGGATCGATCCGACGCCCGCGCGCATCATGCGCGACACGGCCCCCGCCGTGTACGAATGGGTCGCACGGATGTGGAACGCGAGAGCCGCGCGCCTGGGCAATCGCGACTGGGTACCCGCATCCGATGGCGTGCCGGACGACCTCGAGCCGTTGCTTGCGCGAGCCGCGCGACGCTACCTGCCGACGCTTTACGCCAATGCACGTGCGGTGGCCGCCGGCCGGCACCACTTCACGGCGACATTGGACGGCAAGGAGTACCCGGGACTCGC
>JBBIVG010000146.1:1330-8216 GCA_037439865.1 Nevskiaceae bacterium | reverse complement strand
CAACCTGGAATTCGATTTCTAGCTTGACGACGTTCGACCTCAACCTGCTGCAGACGCTGGTGGTTGCCACCGCGCTGTTCTTCGTCGGGCAGCTTCTCGTCCGCCGCTCGAACATGCTGCAGCGCTACAGCATTCCGGTGCCGGTGGTCGGCGGCGTATTGTTCGCACTCGGCGCAGCCAGCGCGGGGCTCATTGCGCACGTTCAGTTCGGCGTCGACCCGTCACCCAAGGATCCGCTGCTGCTCGCATTCTTCGCCACGCTCGGGCTCGGCGCGGACGTGCGCGCGCTCGCGCGCGGTGGCAAGAAGCTCGTCATCCTGCTCGTGCTGTTCGTGGCCATGATGTTGATGCAGGACGCGGTCGGCATCGGCATGGCGAAGTTGCTCGACCTGCACCCGCTCGTCGGCCTGCTCGGTGGTTCCATTTCACTCGTCGGCGGCCACGGCACCGCCGCGGCCTACGCGGCGAGCTTCTCGCAGGTCCGCAACCTGCAGGGTGCGCTCGAACTCGGCATGGCAGCCGCCACGGCCGGGCTCGTGCTCGGCAGCGTGCTGGCGGGGCCGGTCGCCGAGCGCATCATGCGGCGTGCCGGGTCGCAGCGTGCCGCGACACCGACGGCCCAGGCGGCCACGCGCGAGCGCGCGGGTGTCGAGAACCCGGTCTTCGTGCCGATCACGGCCGAGCAGCTGCTGTTCGTGCTGATGGTCTGCCTCGTGTGCATCGGTGCCGCGGGACTCGTGCACGGCTGGATGAAGGGCACGGGAATCCTGCTGCCGGATTTCCTGTGGGCACTGATGATCGGCATGGCCGTCCGCAATGGGGCCACGATGCTCAAGGTCGGCGGGATCAACGACCGCGCAGTTCAGGCCGTCGGGAGCGTGTCGCTGTCGCTGTTCCTGATCATCGCGCTCATGGGGCTGCGCATCCTGGACCTCGCGAGCCTCGCCGGTCCGTTGATGCTGATCGTCCTCGTGAACGCGGCCGCCACGGCCGCGTTCGCCTATTTCGTCACGAGCCGCCTGATGGGCAACGACTACGACGCGGCGGTCGTGAGCGCGGGCCAGGTCGCGGCCGGTCTCGCGACCACTGCGGTCGGCATGTCGGTGATGCAGACGCTCACGGAACGGCACGGCCCCGCGCCGCTCGCGTTCCTGCTGGTCCCGATCGTCGGCGCGTTCTTCGCCGACATTGCGAATGCCGTCGTGCTGCAGGCGTTCTTCGCGCTGCCGCTGCTCGGGTTCTGAAGCCATGCGATCGCTGCCGCGAATCCTTGCGCTCGCCCTTGCCGCGGTCGTCCTCGCGGCCTGCACGCGCGGGCCCGGCGTACAGGTGCTCGAGCAGGACGTGCAGGCAAGGGTGGACGGCCTGTTCGGACGGCAGGTGCTCGCGCTCGAGTCGTTCCGGCGCCAGGGAAGTGCGCCTTACCGCGCGGCGGGCGACGGGGCGCGGCAGGTCATCGTCTACTACAACGGCGTCTTGCGCTTCACGGAGGTCTACGATCCATCGGATTGGGAGGGAATGAGCCCCACGATGATCGCGAGCGCGCTTGGCGCGGCGGACGAGGGCGTCACCGGCCTCAGGGCGGGCCCGAACGACCCCGGCGGCAGGCTCCAGGTGTTCGGCTCGATCGTGTACCGCATGAGCGGCAAGGACTGGCAGGTAGCGGACGTCATCGGGCCGCGCCCCGCCGTGGGCGCGGCTGCCCAGGCGTCGGTGCCGAAGTCCCGCGCCGACGAACTCGTGCGACGGCTCGCGGAGATCGTGCAGCGGGCACCGGCGCGACGGGGAACGGACGATGAGATCATCGCGGAGGAACTCGCGCGCGCACTCGACAACATCCGTCTGCGCACCGGCGAGGGCGGGGCGGCCGTGACCGTTGCGGCGGGCCCGGAAGGCGGAGAGTACTGGCGGTTCCTGACGTCGGTCGCCTCCCGCATCGGTGGTCCGGCGGGCATGACCGTCGCCCCCACCGCGGGCAGCGTCGAGAACGCATTCCTCGTCGACCGCGGCGAGGTGCGCCTCGGCCTCGTGCAGAGCGACGTGGCCGCGGCCGCCGTCAGCGGCGAAGGCATGTTCTCCGGCGCCGGCCCGCTCGGGCACCTGCGCGCTGTCGCGAGCCTGTTCCCGGAACCGGTGCACGTGGTGGTTCGCGCGGATTCCGGTATCGAAACCCTGCCCGACCTGGCAGGGCACCGCATTGCGCTCGGTGCGGTGGCATCGGGCACGCGCCTGACTGCGGTGCGGTTGCTCGACGTAGCGGGCGTCGGCGTCCACGAGCTGCAGGAGGTTGACGCACCGTCGCCCCAGGCCGCACTCGACCTGCTCGTGAAGGGCGAGATCGACGCGGTGGTCGAGGTCGTGTCCACACCCTGGAGGCAGCTCGAGATCGCCATGCAAGCGGTGCCCCTGAAGCTGCTCCCGCTGGATCTGCAGGCGCGCGTGCGGCTCGCAACGGAAGTGCCGGGATTGTTTCCGCTCTCGATACCGGCCCGGACCTACAACGGGCAGGAGGGGGCGGTGCCGACGGTGGCGGCCACGGCGCTGCTCGCCACGCGCGACGACGTGCCCGAGGAGGCGCTCACCCGCGCGCTCGATTACTTCTACGCCGCCGCAGCGAGCGGAGGTGCCGGTCTGCAGGCGACGCGGCTGTCGAAGTCACGCGCGCTCGACGGGATCACGATCCCGATGCATCCGGCCGCCGCGAAGTTCTTCTCGGGCAGGGGCGCCCAGCATCCCGCCGACGCAGGTATCGCAGTGCCGCAGTGACACCCGCGCCCCAGGGTGGGGCGCGGGTGGGCAGTACTCGGTCGACCGGGGTCCAACGTTCGCGCTGCTCGATCAGTGGTCAGTCGAGCAGATGGATTCGTACCACTGTACCCAGACCGACCGGCGGCGGGCCGAAGCCGAAGTTCGTCACGTAGAGGTCCCCGTCGGGGCCGATGGTCAGGCCGGACGGATTGAGGAGCCCTTCCGCGATGACCTCACGCGTCTTGCCGTCAGGGCTCACGCGCAGGACTCGACCGGTCGGATTGGGTCCGGGCGCCGGAGGCGCCGACGCTTCGAGTACGTACATGCGGTCACGCTTGTCGAACGCGAGCCCGACCACCATGTTGAAGTCGCCCGTGTCGAGCTTGATATGGCCGCTGGGGGTGACCTTCCAGACGTTCGAGGCTCCGGCCGGCTGCGGGAACGTGCTGAGGTTCCCGAAGTAGAAGTTGCCGTGGTACGCGATCGCGGTCGGAACGACGTGGCCCTGGCTGGCGGAAACGTCGATGACGCGGGTGATGTGCCCATCCGTCGTGATCCTGTCGATCTCCCCATGATTGGGCTCTACCGCGTACAGGTCACCGCGGACCGAGATCATGCTGTACCACGTGCCGTCGGGCTCGAAATCGTCCTCCTCCGGGTGCGCCACGGGATGTGCGCGCTGGAACGCATCGAGGTTGGCGATCATCGCCCACGTCCCGTCTGGATTCACGCGGATGACTCCGTTCGGGATCGTGGGTACGCCGTGCGAGCAGCCGGCGCCCGCCAGGACCGCGTACAGCGTGTTGCCGACGAACGCGACATCGGCGACGCCGCTGACGAGGTTGCCGAGCGCCGGGCTGGTCTGGCTCGACGGCAGGTTGTCGACGACGGTCGATACGTTGCCACTCTGGTCGAACCTGGAAATGCGTGACCCGATCATGCTGCCGGAGTAGGGGCCCACGGGAGGCGGGACGACGCAGGCCGGATCGTCGGGGGGCGGGTTGGCACCGCCGACGCCGGCTTCGGCCACGTAGAGAAAGCCGTCCGGGCCGAACTTCAGACCTCGCGGATTGTTCAAGCCCGTGGCGTAGACCACCGGGGGATCGGCGTGCGGCCCATGGCCTGCGCCGTGCCCTCCCGCAGACCAGGCAACTGACGGCGCGACACCTGCGAGTGCAGCAGTGACGGCGGCGGCCGGCAACGTGAGAACGGACTTCTTGACGGTGACCATGATGATTCTCCCCGCTCAGTGACGGATGTCCCCGTTTCGATGACGAGCCTGCGGCCCCGCGGGGACTGCGCGGCGGCAGTTCCGTTGACTCTGACGCGCCGGGGCGCGCAAAGTCCTGCGGGAGCGATGGTTGTTTTCTTCCGGGACTCTGGAGGATTGCGGCTCATGGTCTCGACCGACTTCCGGCTGGGCGAATTCATCGTTCAGCCACAGGCCGATCGGCTGCTGAAAACACAAGGAACCGTACGGATCGACCTCGAGCCGAGGGCGATGGCCGTCCTGCTGGCGCTCGTCGAGCAGAGTGGCTGCGTCGTCAGCAGCGAGGAACTCGTCCACCTCGTCTGGCACGACCGGCCGCTGGGAGACAACCCGGTCTACAAGGTCATACTCAAATTGCGGCGCGCTCTAGGCGACGAGGCGCGCGAGCCGCGATACATCGAAACGATACCGCGCAAGGGGTACCGGCTGCTGGTTGCGCCGGCACCCGTGGGGGATGGGTCCCCTGCACGTAGCGGCGCGGGTTTGGCCGGTTCGACTCCGGAGACCGACCGTGCGCGCCGGGCGCTCCCCAGGCCGCTCGCACGAATTGGGGCGACACTGGGGCTTCTGGGGGCGGCCGCGCTTCTCACCAGCGCCGGCGGATCCAGTGGGCGCGCTCCAGACAGTTGCGAATCGCCTGCCGCGGCCGGTGCGTCAATGCAAAGCCTTCGCCCCGTTCCTGGCGTGGACGCCCGCGACGTTTCCGGCTCGGCCATGATCGACGTGGGATTCCTGAACCGGCTGCGAGTGCAGCCGGGCCAGCACGGCTGAGGCCGGCGCGTCGCTCAATCTTCGAGGAACGACCGGAGCTGCTCGCTGCGGCTCGGGTGACGGAGCTTCCTCAACGCCTTCGCCTCGATCTGGCGGATGCGCTCGCGCGTGACGTCGAACTGCTTGCCGACCTCCTCGAGGGTGTGGTCGGTCGTCATGTCGATGCCGAAACGCATGCGCAGCACCTTCGCCTCGCGCGGCGTGAGGCCGGCGAGCACCGAGTGCGTCGTCTCGCGCAGCGACTCCATCGTCGCCGAGTCGATCGGCGACTCGACCGAGGTGTCCTCGATGAAGTCCCCGAGGTGCGAATCCTCGTCGTCGCCGATGGGCGTCTCCATGGAGATCGGTTCCTTGGCGATCTTGAGGACCTTGCGCACCTTGTCCTCGGGCATCTCCATGCGCACCGCGAGCTCGTCCGGCGTCGGCTCCCGGCCCATCTCCTGCAGCATCTGCCGCGAGATGCGGTTCAGCTTGTTGATGGTCTCGATCATGTGCACCGGGATGCGGATGGTGCGCGCCTGGTCGGCGATCGAGCGCGTGATGGCCTGGCGGATCCACCACGTCGCGTAGGTCGAGAACTTGTAGCCGCGGCGGTACTCGAACTTGTCCACCGCCTTCATCAGGCCGATGTTGCCCTCCTGGATGAGGTCCAGGAACTGCAGGCCGCGGTTCGTGTACTTCTTGGCGATCGAGATCACGAGGCGCAGGTTGGCCTCGACCATCTCCTTCTTCGCGCGGCGCGCCTGGGCCTCGCCCACGGCGATCTCGCGGTTGATCTCCTTGATCTCGTTGATCGTGAGGTGCGTGCGCTTCTCGACCTCGCGCAGCCGAAGCTGCTGCTTCTCGATCTCCTCGCGCAGCCGCCCGAGCGCGGCCGAGTGCTTGCGCTTCGCGCGTACGTGCTTGTCGAGCCAGCGCAGGTTGGTCTCGTTGCGCGGGAAGGTCTCGATGAAGTCCGAGCGCGGCATGCCGGCGTCGCGGACGCAGATCTGCATCACGGCCTTCTCGATGCCGCGGATCTCGTTCAGGTGCTCGCGCAGCTGCGTGATTAGCTGGTCGAACATGCGCGGCGAGAGCTTGAGCTCCATGAACTCGTCGGCGAGCTTCCTGCGCAGCTTCACCGTCTTCGGGTCCTTCGTGCCCTTTTCGTCGAGCGCCTTCACCACCTGGCCGTAGACCTTGGCGAGCGACGCGAAGCGGCGAGCCGCCTCCTCGGGGTCCGGTCCCGTCTCGACGGCTTCCTCGTCCTCGCCGCCTTCCTCTTCACCTTCCTCGCCTTCCTCCTCGGCCTCTTCCTTCGCGGCGGCGGCGAGCTTCGGGTTGATCGGCTCGGCGATGACGTCGGGCGCGTTCGGGTCCACGAAGCCGACGATGATGTCGATCAGGCGGCCCTGGCCCGACTTCACCGGCTCGTAGGTCTTGAGCATCAGCTCGTAGGTCGGCGGGTACGACGACAGCGCCTTGCGCACGGCGTCGAGGCCTTCCTCGATGCGCTTCGCGATCGAGATCTCGCCCTCGCGGGTGAGGAGCTCGACCGTGCCCATCTCGCGCATGTACATGCGGACCGGGTCGGTCGTGCGGCCGAACTCGGCGTCGACCGTCGTTGCGAGCGCGGCGGCGGCTTCCTCGGCCGCCTCTTCGTCGGCGACCACGGGCTCGCGCAGCAGCAGCGCCTCGGCATCCGGCGCCTTCTCGTACACCGGGATGCCCATGTCGTTGATCATCTGCACGATGTCTTCGATCTGCTCCGGATCGACGATCTCGGACGGCAGGTGATCGTTGACCTCGGCGTAGGTCAGGAAGCCCTGTTCCTTGCCGCGCGCGATCAGCAGCTTCAGCTGCGACTGGCGATCCTCGGGCGTGCTCGGCGGCAGTGCGATGTCGAGCTTCTCGGCGCCGGCCTTGCCGCCCTTGCCCTTCTTGCCGGCAACGACGGGAGCGACGGCCACCGCGGCGGCGCCCTTTGCCGGCGCGGGAGGCGCCTTGCCCGCGACCGCCTTGACCGGCGGGGCGGCCTTCATCGGTGCATGGGGCTTGGTCGGCGCATGGGACTTGGTCGCGTGCGTCGGCTTCGCCGCGGCCTTGGCCGCGGGCTTG
>JBBIVG010000146.1:0-1230 GCA_037439865.1 Nevskiaceae bacterium | reverse complement strand
TTGGCGGCCTTCGGACGAGCCGCGGTTTCCTTGCGGGCGGGGGCCTTCTTGGCCTGCTTGCGTGCCGTCTTGCTCAAGATGGGGCGCCTCGGAAAAGGGGGCTGGATAAAAGAGCGGAACTATACCACGCCGGCCGCGGTTCGCGGACTGCTATTTCGACGGAACCGGCCGGGTGGATTGCGCCCGGGCGCGGATAAGGGCTTGAAGTTCGGCCTTTTCTTCCGGGGTCAGGGGTGCCTCGCCCGCTTTCTCCTGCAGGGCCTGCAGGCGGACCAGCGCATCCTCGGCAACCAGCCGCTCGATGGCGGACCGCACCTCGGCGGCGGCTGCATCGGCGTCGGGCACCAGGCACTCGCCGGCGGCCAGCCTGGACAGCGGACCGTGATCCGGGCGGTCCCGCCAGCGTTCGAGCAATCCGGCCGTGCTCGCAGGCGGGTCCTCGCGCAGCTGTGCGAGGAGCTCGACCAGCAGCGGCACGCCCGGGCGATCGACTCGCGCCAGCGCCTCGACATCGCCCACCGCCGATCCTGCGGCCGGGTAGTGCACAAGCAGGCTGATCGCCTGCCGGACCAGGTTGCCGCGGCCGGTGACCGGGCCGGCGGCAGGACGTGGTGCGCGGCCGAACCGAGGCGGTTCAGCCCGCGTCGCTGGAGAGGGCTCACCCGACTGCAGCAATTCGGCAAGCCGGGCGGGCGCCATGCGGACCGTCTCGGCGAGCTGTGCCACGAGCAGTTCGCGATAGACGTCGGACGGGATGCGTCGGATCAGCGACCGGGCCAGCTCGACGAGCTTCGCGCGGCCGTCGACGCTCGTGGGATCGCTGCGTGCCGAGAGTTCGCGGATCAGGTAGTCGGACAGCGGCAGGGCACTGGCGAGCCGGGCCTCGAAAGCCTCGGCGCCTTCCTCCTGCACCAGCGTGTCGGGGTCGTGACCTTCCGGCAGGAACAGGAAGCGCACCTGCCGTCCCTGCTTCACTTCCCCGACGGCGTTCTCGAGTGCGCGCCACGCGGCGGCGCGGCCGGCCCGGTCACCGTCGAAGCAGAACACTACCTCGCCGACGAGGCGGAAGATGCGCTGCAGGTGCTCGGGCGTCGTCGCGGTGCCGAGCGTCGCGACGGCGTAGGTGATGCCTGCCTGGTGGAGGCTCACGACGTCCATGTAGCCTTCGACCACGAGCAGGCGCTGAATGCTCCGCGTCGCCTGCCGGCACTCGAACAGGCCGTAGAGTTC
>JBBIVG010000145.1:2826-8222 GCA_037439865.1 Nevskiaceae bacterium | reverse complement strand
GCAGCCCTTGAGCTCGGTGCTCGCGTAGTCCTTGAACGTCGGCGTCGAGAAGCGGATCGGGCGGGCCGAGGTGTGTGCGGCTGAGCGCTCGAATTCGGCTACGAGGCGCGCATCGAGCGGCGCGTCCTCGAGGTCCTCGATCCGGCCCAGCGATTCAAGCCAACTCATGCGTTCGTCCCCCGATCGTGCGTCGCCACGAGATCACGGACCGCGTCGCGGACCGGCCCCGGGTTCGGCTCATCGGCCAGCGTCGTGAACCAGGCGGGCCGCCGGTCCTCCTCGTCGACCAGGTCGCACTCCAGGCCGGCCAGCACCTGCCGCGCGGCCGCCGGAAGCGTCCCGGGAATGTTGCGTCCCGCCAGCCGGCCCCACAGGCCGGTCCAACAGCGTGCCAGCGTCCACGGATTGTAGCCACCCCCGCCGAGCACGACGGCCGGGGCGGCCAGCCCGCCGACGGCCGTGACGGCGTCCCAGAGGGCGACGTTGCTCAGCGCCAGCCGTGACAGGGGATCGCCGGCGAGCGCATCCGTTCCGCAGGTGACGACCACGGCATCTGGCGCGAACGCCGCTCCGGCCGGCAGCACGACTTCGTCCACCAGGCACCTGAACTCGCTGTCGTTCAGGCCGGCGGGGACCGGGAGGTTCAGTACGTTGCCGGCGCCGCGATCGTCGGCCGCACCCGTATGGGGCCAGCGCCCGGATTCGTGTATCGAGACCAACAGTACGCGAGGGTCGCCGTCGAACGCGTCCTGCACGCCGTCGCAGTGGTGGGCGTCGAGGTCCACGTACAGGACGCGGCTGCAGCCGCGCTGCAGCAGCGTGAGGATCGCGAACACCGGGTCGTTGAAGTAGCAGAAGCCGCTCGCCCGGTCGCGATGGCCGTGGTGCGTGCCGCCGGCCGGATGGAAGACCGCGCGGCCCTCGAGCGCGAGTTCGGCGGCCAGGATCGATCCGCCGACCGCGGTGGCTGCGCGCTCGAACACGCCCGGGAACAGCGGATTTTCGAGGTTGCCGAAATTCCTGCGCTCGCGGACGGCCCGATCGACGGTGCCGGCCGCGTCGGCCCCTCTCAGATCCTCGATGTAATCGCGGTCGTGAAACGCCGCGAGCCGATCGACGCTGGCCGCGGGGGCGGGTCTGAAGCTGGTCTCGTCCAGCCAGCCGAGCAGTTCGCACAGTTCCATCACCGTGGCGACGCGCGGGATGGCGAGTGGATGATTGCGCCCGAAGCCCCGGGTCCGGCAGAAATGGCTGCCGATGAGCAGCGGCGCCGCACGGTGCGGCCTCGCGTCGATGCTGCGTCGCAACACGAAATCCGGCGTCGTGCAGGTACTTACCACTAGCCGAGAGTAATTAATTCGACTTTGCTAATAAAGACTTCTCTGTTAGCTTGGATCGATCGGCGCAGCCGAATGCCATAACACGGGGAGCAGCGAGCATGTCCGAATCGTCCGGCGCCAAGCGCATGTCCATCATCGTGACCAAGGGCACGCTCGACTGGGCGTATCCCCCGTTCATCCTCTCGACGACGGCCGCGGCCATGGGCCTCGACGTGACGCTGTTCTTCACGTTCTACGGGCTGCCGCTGCTCCTGAAGGATCTCGATCTCAAGATGTCGCCGCTCGGCAACCCGGCGATGAAGATGCCGATGGCGGGCATGCACATGGGCATGCCCAACGTCATGTCCATGATCCCGGGCGTCGACGCCGGGGCCACGGTCATGATGAAGAACATGATGAAGAAGAAGGGCGTCGCCTCGATTCCAGAGTTGCGCGAGCTCGCGATCGAGTCCGGCGTGCGCATGATCGCCTGCCAGATGACCATGGACCTCTTCGAGTACAAGCTCGAGGACATGATCGAAGGCATCGAGCTCGGCGGCGCCGCGACCTACATCGAGGTCGCGACCCAGTCCGAGATCAACCTGTTCATCTGAACCACTTCCAGACACGGAGACCGAACGATCCATGGCTGACCAGACACTGGACGCGAAGGGGCTGAACTGCCCGCTGCCCATCCTCAAGGCGAAGAAGGCGTTGTCCGCCATGTCGCCGGGCGCGACGCTCGAGGTGCTCGCGACGGACCCGGGCGCCGTCAAGGACTTCCAGGCGTTCGCCCGCACGACCGGGCACGAGCTCGTGGAGTCCTCGACGGAAGGCAACGTCTTCCGCTTCGTGCTGAAGCACAAGCCCTGATGGCTGGCGGGCGTGTTGCCGGCGGGCAACGCGATGCCGGTTCGACGGGCCATAAATATAAGTAGAGGAAAGCCCGGCTTGTGGCGATGAGTAGACCGGGCGAAGAATTCAGCAATCGCTAATTTGTCACTGCGGCCGCGATGGCGGCCGGTTGGGGGTTACATGAGCACATTTCGCACTCGCAGCATCCTGAGCCTGACCGTCGCCCTGGCGTTCGCCGCAGGCACGGCTTCCGCGACGAATGGCTACTACACGCACGGCACCGGAACGAAGAGCAAGGCGCAGGCGGGTGCCGGCAGCGCGAACCCGGAGGAGATCCTCGCCATGGCGACGAATCCCTCGGCGCTCGCTTACGTGCCGGAGAGCATCGACGCCGGGCTCAGCCTCTTCATGCCGTTCCGCGACTACAAGACCTCGCCCAGCCTCGCGAACGGGGCGTGCTCGCCGCAGGGTTGCGCCTACACGATCGGGCCGAACGACATTTCGAGCAAGAACGAGTGGTTCCTCATCCCCAGCGTCGCGATGAACTGGAAGCTGACCGACGTCGACTTCCTCGGCGCGGCGTTCTATGCGCGCGGCGGCATGAACACGCAGTGGGACGGTGGCACCGCGACCTACGATCCCTACTTTGGCCAGGGCAAGCCGACGACGTTCCCGGGGACGTTCGGTGGCGGTACCGCCGGCGTGGACCTGATGCAGGGATTCCTCAATTTCACCTACGCACGCAAGCTCGGCGATACGATCTCCGCGGGCGTATCGGGTATCGTCGCCATGCAGCGCTTCCAGGCGAGGGGCGTCAGCAAGTTCGCACCGTTCACGAAGACGTTCGTCTCGACTTTCAATCCGGCGACCGGTTCAGGGCAGATGCCGCAGAACCTCTCCGGGAACGGGCACCAGATGTCCTACGGCTACGGCGGAGAGGTCGGCTTCCAGTGGCATCCAACCGACCAGATCGGTTTCGCGGCGGCCTACACGACCAAGATGTCGATGTCGAAGCTCACCGACTACAAGGACCTGTTCGCCGAGGGCGGCGGCTTCGACATGCCGGCGACTTGGACGCTGGGCCTCGCCTACAAGCCGACTCCCGCATGGGCACTGATGTTCGACGTGCAGGGAATCGACTACAGCCAGATTCGCGCCGTCGGCAACGGCATCCAGAACCTGTTCAAGTGCCCGATCCTTTCGCAGGACTTCTCGAATTTCGATCATGACGTCGAGTACTGCCTGGGCGGCTCGCGCGGCGGCGGGTTCGGCTGGAGGGACATGACGGTCTACAAGTTCGGCGGGTCCTGGAAGTACTCCGACGAGTGGACATGGCGTGCTGGCTACAGCTATGCGAAGCAGCCGATCCCGAACAACCAGATGACGTTCAACATCCTGGCGCCGGGCGTGATGGAACAGCACTGGACGGCCGGCTTCACCAACACGCAGTCGAGCGGCAACGAGCTCAACTTCTCGTTCATGTTCGCGCCGAGCAATTCCGTGAAGGGTCCGCAGAATTTCGATCCGACGCAGTCGGTCGAGTTCAAGATGTACCAGCTTGATTTCGAGGTGAGCTACAGCTGGAGGCGCTGAAGCACAGCCCTGGGTTCCGGCGCGAACTTGCGCCAAATGTGCGCGGCCGCCAACGTGGCGGCCGCGCTGCGCATGAGGGCAGGAGACAGTAGATGAACGTGATTCCGGGTTTCCTGCTCGCACTGGCGCTGGCATTCGTCGGCAATCTGCTCGCGGATGCCATCGCCGCGGCGCTCGGCATGGGGCCGGGCGCCATCAGCGGCATCATGGTCGCGATCCTGCTCGGCCTCGCCATCGGCAACGTGCTCACGTTGCCCGCGTCCCTGAAGCCGGGCATCGATTTCTCGGTCAAGCGGGTGCTCCGCATCGGCATCGTGCTGCTTGGCCTGAAGCTGAGCATCGTCGAGGTCGGCGCGATCGGGCTCAAGTCACTGCCCATCATCCTCGTGACCATCCCGGCAGCGATCCTGCTGGTGACGTTCTTCGGCCGGCGATTGGGGTTGCCCGACCGGCTCGCCACGCTGATCGCCGTCGGCACCGGCATCTGCGGCAATACGGCGATCGTCGCCGTCTCGCCGACCATCGCCGCGCAGAAGGAGGAGACCAGCTACGCGGTGGCCTGCATCACGATCTTCGGCCTCTTCGCGATGCTCACTTATCCGTTCGTCGCGCACTGGTTGTTCTCCGGCGACGCGTTCCGGGCGGGGCTGTTCCTCGGGTCCGCCGTGCACGACACCTCGCAGGTGGCCGGTGCCGGGATGGTGTACCAGGATTACTACAACGCACCCGAGGCGCTCAACGTCGCGACGGTGACGAAACTCGAGCGCAATCTCTCGATGCTGATCGTCATCCCGCTGATGTCGATCCTCTACCACCGCCGTTCGTCGGAGGGCACCGAACCGCCACCGTGGTACACGATGGTGCCGCTCTTCGTCGTCGGGTTCGCGGCCATGAGCCTGTTGCGCACCGTCGGCGACCTCGGCGACCGGCCCTTCGGCATGCTGACGCCGGACCAGTGGCGCGGCTTCGTCAGTCTCGCGAGCCACGTGATGGCCTACTGTCTCGGCATCGCCATGGCGGGCGTCGGGCTCGGTACGAGCATCAAGGGCATCCGCAGCATCGGGCTCAAGCCGCTGGGTCTCGGCCTGGCGTCGGCGCTGATCGTGGGCATCATCAGTACGTTGTTGATCAAGACGCTATATTGAGAGCCGCAGCAGGCGCCGGCTTTGGCGCGACCGCGGCAGACTGGGGAGAGAAGCATGGACAGACGTACGTTCGTTCGCGGCGTCACAGGTGGTCTCGCGCTCGCCGGCACGCAGCTCCTGTTGCCGCGATCGCTGTGGGCCGGGCTGCCGGACGGAACCACCGCGAGCGAGGAGATGTTCGCGTTGCCCGGGAAGCAGCCGCTGATCAAGCGCTCCTTCCGCCCGCCGAACTTCGAGACGCCGGTCGCCCAGTTCACCGACGTCATCACCCCCAACGATCGCTTCTTCGTGCGCTGGCACCTCGCGTCGATCCCGGAGATCGACCCGCGTGAGTGGAAGCTCGCGATCGGCGGCGACGCCGTGACGGCGCCGTTCGAGGTCACGCTCGAGCAGCTGCAGCGCGACTTCGAGCAGGTCGAGATCGTGGCCGTCTGCCAGTGTTCCGGCAACCGGCGCGGGCTCTCGGACCCGCACGTGCCGGGCG
>JBBIVG010000145.1:0-2726 GCA_037439865.1 Nevskiaceae bacterium | reverse complement strand
GTCTGCCAGTGTTCCGGCAACCGGCGCGGGCTCTCGGACCCGCACGTGCCGGGCGTGCAGTGGGGCTATGGAGCGATGGGCAACGCGCGCTGGAAGGGCGTGCGACTCAAGGACCTGCTCGCGAAGGCCGGCATCGGCAAGGACGCTGTCGAACTCGCCCTGGACGGCGCGGATCGCGGCGCGCTCGACGCCACGCCCGACTTCATCAAGAGCATCCCCGTCTGGAAGGCGATGGACGAGAACACGATCGTCGCCTGGCAGATGAACGGCGAGCCGCTGCCGCACTGGAACGGCGCGCCGGCGCGCCTGATCGTGCCGGGATGGACGGCGACGTACTGGACGAAGAAGATCGTGAGCATCCGTGCGGTGACGCAGCCGGTGGCCAGTTTCTGGATGGCCAAGGCCTATCGGGTTCCGAAAGGGAAATTCCCAGCCGTCGATCGCTTCACGTCCCAGGAGACCGCCGAGAACACGCCGATCACCGAGATCGTCGTGAACTCGCTCGTCACGAACGTGAGCGATGGGCAGAAGGTCAGGGCCGGCGCGCCGCTGGTCGTGAAGGGCATGGCCTGGGATGCGGGCTACGGCATCCGCTCCGTGGACGTCTCGACGGACGGCGGACGCAGCTGGCAGGACGCCGAGCTCGGGGCGGACCTCGGGCGCTTCTCGTTCCGGCCCTGGCAGTTCGTATTCAAGCCGTCGAAAGGCACTCACACGATCTCGGCGCGCGCCTCGAACGGTGTCGGCCAGACGCAGGTCGAGCAGCTGATCTTCAACCCGGCCGGCTACAACAACAACGTCATCCAGCGCATCGGCATCGAGGCCGTCTGAGGAGGGCGCCATGAAGACGAAGCTCGCACTCGTGTTCTGCACCGCGCTCGCGGCTTTCGGCAGCGCCGTCGCCGACGAAACGAAGATCCGCCTGAGGGATGCGCCCGAGGTGCAGACCGTGACGGCCAACTGCAGCGGCTGCCACAGCCTGGACTACATCCAGATGAACTCGAAGTTCATGAAGCGCGCGACGTGGGAAGCCGAGGTGCACAAGATGGTGGCCGTCATGGGCGCGCCCGTGACTGAAGAGGACCAGAAGCGGCTGGTCGACTACCTCGTGCGCGAATACGGCGTCGCGGACTGACGCGGACGCCCGCAGCTGCGCGCGCAGCTGGTGCCGCGCGCGCACCCGCGGTCAGCAGCCTTCTTTCTTCTTCCTCGGCGTCATCGGCGCCGGTGCCTTGCCCGGCACGGGTGGCGCCAGCTTCGGCATCTCGCTTGGTGCCGGCGCTGACATCGCAGGCAGTCCGGGTTCACTGCCGGCCGCAGCCTCGCTGCCTACGCGCGCCTGGCCGCCGAAGAACTTCGCGACCGCCGCCGTCCTTTCGAAGCGCGCCCGATCCTGCGGGCTTGCGTCCGCCGGCAGCACCGGGAACAGCACGTCGTCCTTCCAGCCGTCGAGCCCCAGCAGCACGGTGTAGACATTGGTGAACCCGCGGGCGCGCATCAGCATCCACGCCTGTGCGCCGTGAATGCCGCCCTCGGAGTACAGGACGATTTTCTCGCCGGGCGACACGGCCAAGTCCCCGAGTCCCGCCAGCGGCACGTTCTCCGCCGTCGGGATGTGGTACTGGGCGTACGCCGCTTCGCTGCGCAGGTCGAGCAGCCGGTAGTCCGACCGGCCCTCGATGATCCACGCGGCGAGTTCCGCGGGCTTCACGTGATCGACCTCCTTGTCGACGATCATCGCGAGTTCCCGTGCGTCGAGCTTCACGTACGGGCCCCGGTGCGGCTGGCTCAGGAGCGCGACTGCGCCGAGCGCGAGCGCCAGGGCGCCGAGCTTCTGGTTGAGCGTCAGCGTCGGCCACTTCATGAGCGACTCCCGATCCAGCGCTCCACCCTGGCCGCGCCCCAGAACCCGAGTACCGCCATCAGCACGACCGCGAAGACGAGCACGCCCCACGGGATGTCGAAGACCTGCGGCAGCGTGACCTGTCCCATCGGTGTCGCGTTGACGAAGCCCTTGATTGCGGGATACGCCTCCGCGTAGACGAAGGTGCCGGCGAAGATCCCGACTGCATACACCATGCCGTCGATGCGGCCTGTCGCGACCGCCGCGGCCGAGGTGCCGGGGCAGTAGCCGCCGACCACGAACCCGACGCCGAGCACGAGCCCGCCGACGATCTGCGGTGCGAGGTACGTGGGCACGAGGTAGACCTGCGACAGGTCGAGCCAGCCGATCCAGCCGAGATACGTCACGCCGAGCAGCGCCGTGACGATGGCCGTGAACATCACCTTGAACACGGACATGTCGTACAGGTAGAACTGCGCCGCGAGTTTCCGCGCGCTGCCGAAGCCCGCCCGCTCCAGGCAGAACCCGAAGCCGATCCCGAGCAGGACCGCGACGATCAGCGACATCTCGTCGCCGAAGAAGCCGTACTTGTAGAGGGGTGTCATCATCGCCATTGCCACCGCATGAACCAGGCGGCCGCGTAGCCGCCGACGAAGACCATGATCATGAAGGCCCAGCTGCCCACGTTGAGCAGCGCGCCACCCGTCAGCGCCTGGCCACTCGTGCAGCCGCGCGCGAGGTGCGCTCCAAACGCCATCAGCATGCCGCCGGCGAAGGCGCACGCGAGCCGCACGCCCGTCGAGACCCGCGGCCCCTTCTCGACCGTGGCGTGCACCCGCCCGGCGAGCAGTCCGGAGAGAAGTGCGCCCGCCATGACGCCGAT
>JBBIVG010000144.1:0-8243 GCA_037439865.1 Nevskiaceae bacterium | reverse complement strand
CCGTCGCGCGGCACATGTAGTCCACGTCCGCACGAGCGAACGTCGGCCAGTACTCCGGGCGGTCATGAAATACGTCCGTCGTACCGATGTAGGTGTAGCGGCCGTGCGGAACCGCAAACGCCATGCGCTTGTCCGCCGTCGGGAGGACGATCGTGTGGTTCACCGGCAGTCGCTCGCGCGGAAGCACGAGGTGGATGCCGCGGCTCAACACGAGACGCGCATCGCCCTGCCCGGCCTCGAGCGCGCGGACCTGGTCCACCCATACGCCGGCCGCGCTGATGACGATGGTGCCGAGCACGCGCGCGGCCCGTTCTTCGCCGGGCAGCGTGCCCCGGACAGTCACCCCGGCGATCCGGCCGCTTTCCTGCAGAAGGCTGTCCGCAGCCGCGTAGTTCAAGACCGTTGCTCCCGCCGATTGCGCGGACCGTACGTTCGCGAGCACGAGGCGTGCGTCGTCGGTCAGGAACTCGGTATAGGCGACCGCGCCGCACAGCGTGTCCGTGTTGAGCAGCGGCTCGCTGCGCGCCAGGTCGTGCTTGCCGAGGACAGTGTGGCGCTCCGCTGCGGGCACCTTGCCGAGTCTTTCGTAGACCCACAGACCCGCGCGTGCCAGCGCGAGGTTCGAGGCCGAGCGGATGGGAATCACGTACCGCTCCGGCTTCGCGAGGTGGGGGGCGATCCTCCGCAGGATCTGTCGCTCGGACGCCGTCTCCCGGACGAGTGCGACGTGCCCCTGCGCGAGATAGCGGAGGCCGCCATGGATCATCTTGGAGCTGCGACTGCTGGTCCCGCTCGCGAAATCGCGCGCCTCGACCAGGGCGACCGAGAGCCCGCGCAACGCTGCGTCGCGTGCGATTCCCGCGCCGGTGACGCCGCCCCCGATCACGATGACGTCGAAGCGCTGGCGCTCGAGGGATGCGAAACGATTCGCCCGGTCGCGCGCGTCTATCCTGTCGGCGGTCGTCAATTCGTTCCCCCGCGGCATTTCTTCGCCCTGCGATTGTAGGCCGGTGGCGCTAAGATCGCCGCATGCGGCCCGACCCGTCGTCGGATCACTCCCATCCACCCGCAGGACCTGCCCATGAGCATCGAAGTTGAAGCGCGCGACCACCTCCTCCTGATGGGCGTTCGCCGCCCGCAGAAGATGAACGCCCTGAGCCGCGAGATGTATCGCGACCTGGCGCGCGCAATGTACCGGCTGGAGCACGACCCGGACCTGTGGGTCGGCGTGATCTGGGCCGAGGGCCCGCACTTCACCTCGGGCGTGGATCTGAACGACTGGGCCGAAGCGTTCGCGTCGGGAACGCCGTTCCCCATCGGTGAAGACGAACTCGACCCGTTCGGCATCAGCGGACCGCGGCTCTCGAAGCCGCTCGTGATCGCGGCGCAGGGCCGCTGCTACACCTGGGGCTGGGAACTCCTGCTCAACACCGAGCTGCGCGTGGCGGCGCGCGATACGCGCTTCGCCATGCTCGAGGTGCGCCGCGGCTTCTATGCGTGCGGCGGCGCGACGCTGCGGCTGCCGATGGAGATCGGCTGGGGCAATTCGCAGCGTTACCTGCTCACCGGCGACGAACTCGGCGCCGAGGAAGCGTATCGGCTCGGCATGGTGCAGGAACTCTGCGAGCCGGGGACGCAACTCGAGGCCGCGCTCGCGCTTGCGCACAGGGTCGCCAAGGCAGCGCCGCTCGGCGTGCAGGGCAGCCTGCGCTCGTCGCGGCTGCGTCTGCTCGAGGGCGAGGCGGCGGCTGTCGGCCCGATGTTCCGTGGCATGGCCGCGGTGATGAAGAGCCAGGACGCGGCCGAGGGCGTGCGCTCGTTCGTCGAGCGGCGGGAGGCCGTCTTCAAGGGACGCTAGCGGCCGCGTCGTCCCGGCCCGGCATGCCCTGCGTGGCGCGCCAGCTTGCCGGACCTGTTCCTGACCATCGCAGGAACGCCGCAGTGAACGCGCTCGGGTTCGCGAAGCCCAGGTGATCGGCGATCCGGTTCGCCGGCATTCGCGTGCCCTGGAGCAACTGCCGTGCGATCGAATACCGCACCTCGTCGCGCAACTCCGCAAAGCTCGTCCCTTCATCCGCGAGCCTGCGGTTCAGCGTACGCACCGTCAGACCGAGGTTCTCGGCGGTGCGCCGGACCGAGACGCTGCGCGCGGCGACCAGGGCCGGCAGCATCCGGTGGACCTGGCTCGCCACGTCCTGCCCGTACAACTGTTCGAGTTCGGCGGCGCGGTGCTGCATCATCAGGTGCAGCAGTGGATCGGCGCTGGCGAGGCGGCGGTCGAGCCAGTGGCGATCGAAGACCATGCCGGTTTCGGGCGCGTCGAATGACAGCGGGGACTGGAAGAACCGGCGGAACGGCACGATGCTCCGCGGCCGTGCGTGCGCGACGCGCACTTCGGTCGGCCGGAAGTGATTGCCGCAGAGCGTGCGCAGGATTCCGAACATCGTCGCGATGGCGATGTCGAGGAGCTGGGTGACGTCGGCCGAGCCCGGCTGCAGCGATGCGAAGGACAGCGAGGCGAAACGGCCACGCTCCTCGAAATTCGTCACCGCATAGGGGTTCTGCAGGCGGTAGTGCTCGGCACCGATGCGAATCGCGGCGCGGACGTCGGGCGCGCTCTGGATCAGGAAGCCGACGACGCCGAACGCCGAAATGCCCGCGCGCTGTCCGATCAGCAGGCCGAAGTGGGGACACTGCGCGGCCTCGGCGCAGCGGTCCAGGAAACGCGTGCGCGCCGCCAGTGGAATCAGGTTGTCGGGGTCGTCGAGAAAGCGCGACTCGAGGCCGAATTCCGCCAGCAGCACCGACGGATCGACCCCGTGCTCGCGGAGCAACGACGGCACGGCCACCATCGGTCCAACCCGGGCCATCGCCGGCCGCGACGCGCGGCCCATCGACTCGCGGTCACGACGTCTTCGCAGTTGATCCCGATCGCGCCTGGGCGCCGTCATCACGTCGTTCCTTCTGTCGCAAAATCATAAGCTACTGTCGCGTAAGAGTAATTATGCCATTGAGGACTGGAGCATGATTACGCGCAGGAGATACACGGACGTTCTCATAGGCAGGCGCGTCGCGGCATCCAGGGAGGCGGGTCGGGATTTCGACCCCAGGAAGCCGGCGGACGCGCCTACCGACCACGATCTCCCGCCAGCGCTTCTGCACGGCTCCCAAGCCGGGAAAGTCGCTGCCTGCCCGAGGCGTCTGCCCCACGCGTCGATGACGTTCCCGATGGTCGCGCGCAGGATCCGGAACCGGCGGCCGGACTTCGAGTATGCTCCGCGGCTTTCACCCGCTGTGAGGATCAAGCCGTGCTGAACAACGTCTCCCGCGAGCCGCAGGCGAAGATCCTTGCCGCCGGACGTGCCCTCCTTCTCGTCGGCCTCGCATCGCTCGCTGGATGCGCCGGGCAGCAGGCCCGCTCGAGCGGCTCCTTCGAGTCCGGCGTGTCGCACGACCAGGCGTTCAAGCGGGTGCTTGTCGTCGGCGTGACCCCGAACATCAACGTGCGCTGCGCCTTCGAGCGCTTCCTCGCGTCGCGGATCCGCAGCGCGGACACCGTCGCGATCACGAGCTGTGACTCGGTGACGCAGAAGACTCCCCTGACCCGCGAGAGCATCGAAGCGGCCGTCGCGTCCACCCAGGCCGACGCGGTCATCGCGACGATCCTGGTCTCGCGCGAGTGGAGCACGAAGATGGGCGGCAGCCGCGACACGCGCGGCAGCGGCCAGTACAAGGCGACGGACGCCGGCATTGCCTACGGTTACTACGGCATGTACGGCGTGCCGGTCGTCTACGGCGAGTTCGACACGGCACCGCCGGTCGAGACGGCCAATGGCGAGGTCACGGTCACGACGAAGGTCTTCGCGACCAGCGGGCCGACGCTGGTCTACACGATGGATACGACGGCCAAGGGCCTCGAATCGAGCGACACCGCGCTCGCGATCGTCACGACGCCGATTGCGGACCGCCTGCGGCGCGAAGGGCTCGTCCGCTAGCGCGTCGCGTGCCGGCGGAACAGCAGGAACGCGAGGCCAAAGCCACCCGCGACCAGCAGGCTCATCCACAGCTGGCTCGAGAGATCGGGCGACAGGCCCATGAACACGAGGATGGCGAACATCGCGGCGAGCGCGGCCAGCGTTCCGTAGGGGTGTAACCACATCCGGATCTGCAGCCGCTCAGGCGCCTCCGCCTCGAACCGGCCGCGCAGCCGGAGCTGCGCGAGCGAGATCATCACGTAGAGCAGGATCATCGTCACGCCGGAGGAGTTCAGCAGGAAGCTGAACACGCGGTCGGGCGAGAGACGCTCGGCGGCGAGCGCGACGTAGCTGAACAGGCTCGCGACGATGATGGCGCGGGCCGGCACCTTGCGCTCGTTCACCTGGATGAGCCATTGCGGCGCGTCGCCGTACTTCGCGAGGCCGAACAGCGCGCGCGACGTCACGTAGAGTCCCGAATTCAGGCACGAGAGAACGGCCACCAGCACCACGGCGTTCATGATGACGTCGGCGCCGCGATAGCCCATGACCTGCAGCGTGGTCGCGAAGGGCGAGATGCCGGGCTTGACGTCGGTCCAGGGCACGACCGCGACGATCAGCACGATCGAGAGGACGTAGAACACCAGTATTCGCACCGTCACGGAGACCGTCATGCGCGAGATGGTCCGTGCCGGCTCCTCGGACTCGGCCGCAGCGATGGTGGCGATCTCCGCCCCGCACAGCGCGAAGATCGTGGAGGCCACGCCCGCCATCACGACCCCCCAGCCGTGCGGCGCGAATCCACCGTGCTGCACGAGGTTGCCGAAGCTCGGCGGTGCGCCGGAGGTGATCCCGAACGCGTAGCCGCCCGCGAGCAGGATGAAGACGACGATGGCCGCGACCTTGATCGACGAGAACCAGAATTCGAACTCGCCGTAGGAGCGCGCCGACATGAGGTTGACCGCGGTGAGCATCGCCATGAGCACCACGCCGACCAGCCACACCGGGAACTGCGGGAACCAGTCGCTGATGATCTTCGCGCCGGCGATGGCCTCGATCGCCACGACGACGACCCAGAAGTACCAGTAGAGCCAGCCTGACAGGAACCCCGCGAGGTTGCCGAGCCCGATGCGCGAGAACTCGGCGAAGGTCCGGGTGCCGCCGACCGCGATCGCCATCTCCGACAGCATCCGCATGACGAGCAGGATGACGAGGCCCGCCACTGCATAGGAGACGACCGCTGCGGGCCCCACCGTGTTGATCGCCGTCGAGGAGCCGACGAACAGGCCCGCGCCGATGATCCCGCCGATCGCGATCATGGACACGTGGCGCGAACGGAGACTGCGGCTCAGCTCCGCGCCGCCGCTGATCTCGGTCGCGACGGCTTCGGCAATGTGCGTCATTCGAATCCCCCAGTCCCGGCGACGGCGGATCATAGCAAGCCGGCCGGGTCCGGCGGCGGGATCGAGGCCTAGGTCGCGCGGCTGCGCTGATCGCGGACGGCCCAATAGCGACGCACGAAGCCGGGTCGCCTGTCCGCTCCACCCGCGGCTTCGACGCGAGCCGTCCAATCCGCGAGCAGGCGATCGCCCTCGGCAAACGCGGCCTGCGGCTCGGGCGGATCGGTGAGCCACCGGGCTTCGACCGCGTCACGCTCGGGAAGGAACAGGGGACGGAGCCGAGCCGGATCGCGCATCACCCGCCGATGCAGGCGTTCGTGCCGCCACCAGAGAGTGTCGTCGCCCGCCCGATCGGTCGGCGCCGGCCCGAGGTCGAGCGGTTCCCCAACGCGCACGGGCTTGAAAAGTCCGGTGCAAGGGGCCGCGGTGCCGGTGACCCAGTGCCGTGCCCCGTCGGACCGCAGCTCGCTGACCCATGAGGCCGTCGTCTGCGACGCGGCCAGGAGTCCGCCCGCATGCATGCAGGGCGCGGCCATCGCCCCGTTCATCAGGCGGTAGCGCGGCTCGTCGTCTGCGCCGTGACTGCGCAGCACTCGCATGAGATCGCCGACGCCCTGCGCATCCGCAGCCGCAGCTTGTGTCTGTGCCTGGCGAATGCGGCACGCCGACACGCGGGTCCGCAGTCGATCGCTCTGTGCGACGAGTGCTGGCAGCGTGAGTCCATTCGAAATTGAGCGCGCCCCACTGACCCGCGCAACCTGCCAGATCCGTCCGGCGGTTTCGAGCACGAATGCGCCTGCCGGGTCCGCGACGAGGAAACTGTTGTGATAGGTGAACGAGCGGTTCTCGTGGCCGCAGCCGCCGCCCTGGCCGTAGCGCTCGAGCAAATCCGTCATCACCTCGACCGCCTGCTCCGCTGTCGCGCCGCGCTCGAGCCCGAGACGCAGCAGGTCCATGCCCGTGAGCCCGATCGTCGCGTAAGGCTGGCGCGTGAACACGGCTTCGTTGCCGATCACCACGCCGTGCTCGTTGGCTCCCATCTCGGCGCCCCACATCCAGAAAGGGCGACTCAGCAGCACCGCGTGGGTGGCGGCGACCTGGGGAATCCGGATCCACGTGCAGCGAACTTCCGAGCCGGCGGCAGGTTCGCTTCGCGGCCGCCACTCGAGCATCTGCGCCTCGTTCGGGTCGCGGTCGCTGTTCTTCGCGAACAGCACGCGGTCGGGCAGTACGGTGACCAGGGTGTCGCACATCGCCGTCTCCGGGCCGCACCGATCACCAGTGCAGGGTACCTTCGATGACCGTCTGCGTCTGGCCGCCGATCCAGGCTTCGCCCTCGCCGTCCACGGCGCACTCGACGATGCCGTCGCGACCGACCTCGCGCCCCTGTGAGGACAGGTACGACGGGGCCGGCAGCGCATCGTTGGCGTGCATCCACGCGGCGATGGCGGCATTGGCGCTGCCGGTGACTGGATCTTCGGGAATGCCGTCGGCCGGCACGAAGGCGCGCACGACCAGTGAATAGGGTTGGCCCGTGCAGCGCGCGAAGACCGCGACGCCGACTGAGTTCGTGGCGACATTGGCAGCAGCCATGGCCTCGAGGTCCGGGTGCAACGTCCGCACCGCCGCTTCGTTCGCGAGTTCGACGCACCACCAGCGCGGCCCGTTGTCCACGATCGCAGGACGCAGCGCGCCCCGGGGAGCGTCACGGAGACTTCCAAGAATCGCGGCCGACTCACCGTCGCGCTCGACGCCGCGAGGCGCACGCACGTGCAGGCGACGGTCGTTGCCCTCGCCCTCGACCCGGATCGGCAGCAGGCCCGCGCCGCATTCCTGGACGAGCCGGCCGTCGCGCGGCGTCGCAAGTCCACGCAGGAGCGCCGCGTGCGCCGTACCGACGCTCGGGTGACCCGCGAACGGCAACTCCTGGCGGGGAGTGAAGATCCTGATGCGGTAGTCGGCGCCGGGCTGCGTCGGGCGCAGCACGAATGTCGTCTCAGACAGCTTCAGCCACGCCGCAATGGCCTGCATGCCCGCGGCATCGAGGTCGTCGGCGTCGAGCACGACGCCCAGCGGGTTGCCGCAACCCGGGGCGCGCGAAAAGACGTCGAGCTGGAGAAAGCGGCGTTGCCTCATAACGAAGGACTCGTGACGCTACGGTAGGTCGAGCATAGACGCCGGATCGTGGTCGTGCATCGCCGCGCTCCTTGAGAAATTACAGGTTCGTCGGACATTTGGCGATGGATCAATCCGCCCGCCTGCTGCGACGCTATCAATTCACCGCCCTTGCCACCAGCGATTCTTGTAACTACAGTAACCGATGCGTATCAGCTTCGACCCCGCGAAGCGGGCACGCACGCTGGAGGAGCGCGGCCTCGATTCTTGGGACGCCGTGCTGGTGTTTGCCGGAACCACCGTGGAGATCGAGGACACCCGGCAAGACTATGGCGAGCGGCGCGTCATCTGTTACGGCAAGCTATCGGGACGCCTGGTCGTGATCGGTTACACGCAGCGTGGGATGTCGCGTCACATATTCAGCATGAGAAAAGCCAATGACCGCGAAAAAGTCCGCCTCGCGCCGTACTTCGAGATCTGACCTGTCCCGGGTCGACTCCCGCGCCATCGGGCGTGACGAGTACAGCGAACTTCCCGAACTGACGGACGAGATGCTCGCACGCGCTATCGTGAGGAAAGGCGGGCGCCCGAGATCGCCCAATCCCCGCAAATTGATCACGCTCCGGTTGCCTGCAGACGTCATTGCCCGGTGGCGCGCCACCGGACCGGGATGGCAAACACGCATGGCCGACAGGCTTTGTCGCAGTCCATTTCCCGGCGCAGGACCCAGGCTGGCACAGCGGCCGGCAGCCCG
>JBBIVG010000143.1:0-8279 GCA_037439865.1 Nevskiaceae bacterium | reverse complement strand
AGGCGATCTACATCGATCCCAAGGCCGAAATGGTGATCGCGCGTTATGCGTCCCACCCGAAGGCGGCGAACGCCAACCTCGACCCGACGTCGCTCCCGGCGTACCGGGCGGCGGCGGACTACCTGCTGCTGCGCGGAAAATAGACACCGAGCTCCCCTACGGATGCCGCCACGCGCCCCGCTTGTCGAGAGCGTCTCGCACGAGCTTGCGGAGATACGAAATTCGGGACTCTGGCGCGAACTGAAGGAGATCACGAGCGCGCAGGAACCTCGCGTGGTCCTGAACGGCCGCGAGGTGCTGCTCTTCTGCTCCAACAACTACCTCGGACTGGCGAATCACCCGTCCGTCGTCGCGGCAGCGCGTGACGCGCTGGCGAAATATGGAGCGAGTGCGGCGGCATCGCCCCTCGTCTCGGGTCACATGAGTGTCCACCGGGCGCTCGAGGAAAAGATCACGGCATGGAAGGGCCTCGAAGCTGCACTCGTGTGCAGCTCCGGCTACCAGGCCAACCTCGGCGTCGTCGGCGCGCTGGTCGGTCGCGAAGACGTGGTCCTCTCGGATGAGCTGAACCATGCCAGCCTCATCGACGGCTGCCGGTTGTCGCGGGCCGAGGTCCGGGTCTTCAGGCACAACGACGTCGGTCACCTGGCCGAGCTGCTCGCGGAATCCGGGCGCGCGAGGCGGACTCTCATCGCGACCGAAGCGGTGTTCTCCATGGATGGAGACCTGCCCCCGCTGCGCGAGATCGTCGCGCTCGCGAAGCGGTTCGGCGCGTGGACGCTGGTGGACGAAGCGCACTCGACCGGAGTATTTGGTCCGGCCGGCGCGGGATTGGCCGCGGAACTCGGGCTGACGCGCGACATCGACGTGCACGTCGGCACGCTCGGCAAGGCGCTCGGCAGCGCCGGCGCGTACGTAGCCGGATCCCGGGCGCTGGTCGACCTCCTCGTGAACCGCGCTCGCCCGTTCATCTATTCGACCGGACTGCCACCTGCGTCCGCGGCGGCCGCACTCGCCGCCATCGAGGTATGCGAGCGTGAGCCCGATCGCGCGACCGGCTTGCGTCAGCGCGTGAAAGATTTTGCGGTGCGCCTGCGGACCGCCGGCTTGTCGGTCCCGGCCGGCGACAGCCAGATCCTGCCGGTTCGCGTATCGGCGCCTTTCGTCGGGGACGGCGAAGATGCGCGGCGTGCATCGTGGGCGATGCAGGCGCTGCTCGATCGCGGGATCTACGTGGCCGCGATCCGACCGCCTACGGTTCCAGCCGGGACATCGCGACTGCGGCTCTCGGTCATGGCGACCCACTCGCAGACGGATCTCGACACAGTCGCGGACAGCCTCATCGAGGTACTGCGGCCCTGAGCAGAGCGGTCATCACACGACCGCTCGAGCCAACACCGTCACTCCACCGTCACGCTCTTCGCCAGGTTCCGCGGCTGATCGACGTCCGTGCCCTTGAGAATCGCGCAGTGATACGCGAGCAACTGCAGCGGCACGCTGTACACCGCCGGCGCCTGGAAGTAGCTCACGTGGCGCGGCATGTGGATAACGGTGACACCCTCCGACGACTCGATCCCTGACTCCGGATCCGCGAAGACATAGAGCTGCCCGCCGCGCGCGTGCACTTCCTGCAGGTTCGACTTGAGCTTCTCGAGCAGGTCGTTGTTCGGCGCCACGGCGATGACCGGCATGTCCTCGTCCACGAGCGCGAGCGGGCCGTGCTTGAGTTCCCCCGCCGCATAGGCTTCGGCGTGGATGTACGAGATTTCCTTCAGCTTGAGCGCACCTTCCATCGCGATCGGGTGCATCGCGCCGCGTCCGAGGAACAGCGCGTGCCGCTTCTCGGCGAAGCGCTTGGCGAGCTCGCGGATCGTGCCGTCGAGTTGCAGCGCACTCTCGATCAGCGACGGGATGCCGAGCAGCCGGTGCACGAGCCCGCGCTCGCGCTCCGCGTCGGCGCTGTGGAACTTGGCGAGCGCGATCACCAGCATGTCGAGTGCGGCAAGCTGCGTGGTGAAGGCCTTGGTGGACGCCACGCCGATCTCGGGCCCCGCGCGGGTCAGCATCACGAGCTCGGACTCGCGCACGAGCGAGCTCTCGGGAACGTTGCAGATGGCGAGCTGCGAGAGGTAGCCCGACTGCTTGGCGATCCTGAGCGCCGCGAGCGTGTCGGCGGTCTCGCCGGACTGTGAGACGCTCACGAACAGCGTGTTCTTCGGCACCACCGGGTTGCGATAGCGATACTCGCTCGCGATCTCGACCCAGCACGGCAGCCGGCAGATCTGCTCGATGAAGTACTTCGCCACGGTCGCCGCGTGGAAGCTCGTGCCGCAGGCGACGATGCGCACCGCCTCGGTCTTCGCGAACACCGCCTGCGCGGCGGGGCCAAACGCGGCCTCGAGCAGCTTGCCGCCGGCCACGCGCTCCTCGAGCGTGTTGGCCACTGCGCGCGGCTGCTCGTGGATCTCCTTGAGCATGTAGTGCGGGAACTCGCCCTTGTCGGCGGCGTCGGCCGACTGCTCGCTCACCCACTCGTTGCGCTTCACCGTGTTGCCCTGGCCGTCGAGGATCCGGACGCTCTGGCGGTGGATCTCGCCGACGTCGCCTTCGTCGAGCACGATGAAACGGCGGGTGACGGGCAGCAGCGCCGCCACGTCGGACGCCACGAAGTTCTCGCCCTCGCCGAGTCCGACGACGACCGGGCAACCCTGCCGGGCGAACACGATGCGGTCCGGCTCGTCCTGGGAGATGACCGCGAGCGCGTAGGCGCCCTCGAGTTCGGCCACGGTGGCACGGACGGCCTTGAACAGGTCGCCGGTCACCTTGTGGTGGTAGTGGATACGGTGTGCGATGACCTCGGTGTCGGTCTCGCTCGAGAACTCGTAGCCGAGGCGCTTCAGCTCGTCGCGCAACTCCTCGTGGTTCTCGATGATGCCGTTGTGGACGATCGCGATGCCGTCGCGCGAGATGTGCGGGTGGGCGTTGCGCTCGCTCGGCACGCCATGCGTCGCCCAGCGGGTGTGTGCGATGCCCAGGTGCCCGTGGGCCGGCTCCGCATCGAGCGCATCCTGGAGCTTGCGGACCTTTCCGACCGTGCGCAGCCGCTTGATGGTCCCCGTGCCATTCAGCACGGCGACCCCCGCCGAGTCGTAACCCCGGTACTCGAGCCGCCGCAACCCCTCGATCAGGACGGGAACGACATCACGTTCGGCGACGGCACCAACGATTCCGCACATGCGGCAGTTCCTTCTTGTGGGTCGGCGAGACTAGCAGAAATTCTTGATGAATCAAAGGACTAGGCTTCATGAGCCGCCACCGGCACGCGCTCCCTGGCTGGGAACGGCCAGGTCGAATTGTAGTACGCCGATGAGCCCGGTCCGCCGCGGCCCGTCTCACAAATCATTCGGTAAACTTCCGCACCCATGGACACAATCCGCAGTCTTGTTCTCCCTGTCCTGCTCACGACGCTGTCGCTTGGCGCGGCGAGCCCGGCTTCCGCGGACACGCCTGCCCGGCATCCGATCACTCACGAGGACGTGTGGCTCATGAAGCGGCCCGGCGCCGTGGTGGTCAGCCCGGACGGCCGCTGGTTCGTCGTCTCCATGGCCGAGCCCGCTTACGACGACGCGCAGAAATCGAGCGACCTGTGGATCGTACCGACGGACGGGAGCGCTCCGGCCCGCCGGCTGACCTCGGGCAAGGGTGCCGAGGGGGACGCGTCGTTCAGCCCGGATTCGACACGGATCGCATTCGTCGCCAAGCGGGACGGCGACGAGGTGAACCAGGTGTACGTGCTCGACCTCGCGGGCGGCGAGGCACAGCGCGTGACGAACTGGGCGACCGGCGCCAGCGCACCGAAATTCAGCCCGGACGGCAAGGCGATCCTGTTCGCGTCCATGACCTTCCCGGCCGCGATGACGGACGAGGACAACCGCAAGGCCCTCGCCGACCGCAAGGCCCGCAAGTTCAACGTGCGGACCTTCGACAGTTTCCCGATCCGGCACTGGGACCGCTGGCTCGACGAGACTCGGCCGACGCTCGTCGTACAGCCGCTCGACGGCAAGTCACCGGCGCGCGACCTGCTCGCGGGCACGGCGCTGCGCAAGGCACCGGGTTACGGCGGCCGGCTCGGCAACGAGGGCGACGCGCTCGACGCCGTGTGGACGCCGGACGGCCGCGGCGTCGTATTCGCTGCGACGACCAATCGCAACGAGGCGGCGCGTGCCGAGGTGCGCGCCTCGCTCTGGCTCGCGAGCCTCGACGGCGGCGAACCGCGGCAGCTGACCGACGACAAGGGCGACTACGCCGCGCCGAAGTTCACGCTCGACGGCTCGACGCTGCTGGCGAAGGTCCAGCCGGATTCCGGCCGCTGGGTGTACGTTGCCCAGCGCCTGGTGCGCTGGTCGTGGCCGGCGATGGCCGATCGACGCGTGATCACCGGCGCGTTCGACGAGTCGGTCGGCGACTACGCTCCGGCGCCGGACAATGCGCGCGCGCTGTTCCTCGCCGAGCGCAACGGTCGCGTGAAGCTGTACCAGGTACCGCTCGCGGGTGGCGCCGTTGCGGAGATCGGCGACCTGCGTTCCGGCCTGTACTCGAGACTCGGCGTGGGCGGCACGGCCGAGGCACCCGTCGTCGGCGCCGTGTGGTCGAGCGCGGTCAATCCGCACGAGGCCGGGCGCATCGATCTCGCGAGCGGACGCTGGACCGCGCTCACGTCGTTCAACACGGAGCGCGCCGCGGGCATCGACTGGCAGCCGGTGGAGGCGTTCTGGTTCAAGTCGAAGCGCGGCAAGCAGATCCACAATTTCATCGTGCGGCCGCCGGCGTTCGATCCTGCGAAGAAGTATCCGCTGTTCGTCGTGATCCACGGCGGGCCGCACGGCGCATGGCAGGACGACTTCGTGCTGCGCTGGAACTATCACCTGCTCGCGCGGCCGGGCTACGTCGTGCTGCTCACCAACTACAGCGGTTCGACAGGGTTCGGCGAGCAGTTTGCGCGCAGCATCCAGGGCGATCCGCTCAAGGGGCCGGGCGACGAGGTCAATGAGGCGGCGGACGAGGTGATCCGTCGGTATTCGTTCATCGACGGCTCACGGCAGGCGGCGGGTGGCGCGAGCTACGGCGGGCACCTCGCCAATTGGCTGGAAGCGACGACGGACCGTTACCGGGCGCTCGTGAGTCATGCCGGTCTCTTCGACCTCAAGACACAGTGGACGACGAGCGACACCGTGTACGACCGCGAGCGCAACGTCGGCGGCCCGGCGTGGGACACGTCGAACGAGGTGTGGCGGAAGCAGAGCCCTTTCTATCACTCGCCGATGCTCGGGACGCCGATCCTGGTCACCTGCGGCGAGCGCGACTACCGCGTGCCGTGCAACAACGCGATGGAGTTCTTCATGGTGCTGCAGCGGCAGCAGGTGCCGAGCAGGCTAGTGCTCTACCCCGAGGAAAACCACTGGATCCTCAAGGGCGAGGACAGCCGGCACTTCTACCAGGACATCGCCGACTGGCTGGCGAAGTACCTGTAGACGAAACAGGTGCCTGGCACCTATTTCCGCGGAAATCGGTGCCTGGCACCTATTTTTTCGCCGGGCGCTTCCAGGACTCTATCGTCACCTGCTTCGACCGCTCGAGGGTGAGTTTGCCCTCGGGAGTGTCCTTGGTGATCGTCGAGCCGGCGCCGATCGTAGCTCCGGCACCCACCTTCACGGGCGCGACCAGCATCGTGCCCGAGCCGATGAAGGCACCGTCGCCGATCTCGGTGCGCCACTTGTTCACGCCGTCGTAGTTGCAGGTGATCGTGCCGGCGCCGACGTTCACCTTCTCGCCGACGGTCGCGTCGCCGAGGTAGGTCAGGTGGTTCGCCTTGGCACCGCGCAGCAGCTCGGACTTCTTCACCTCGACGAAATTGCCGACGTGCACGTCCTCGTGCAGCCGCGCCTCGGGACGCAGCCGCGCGAACGGCCCGACGAGGCAGCGCGGCCCGACGACCGCCCGCTCGATCACGCAATTGGGATGGATCACCGTGTCGTCACCGATCTCAGAATCCCGGATCACCACGTTCGGCCCGACGCGCACGCGGTCGCCCAGGCTCACCGTCCCCTCGAGCACGACGTTGACGTCGATGAACACATCGCGGCCGATGCTCACCGGGCCGCGCGCGTCGAACCGCGCCGGGTCAACGATCGTCGCACCGGCCAACATGAGCTCGGCCGCACGCTGGCGACGATACGCGGCCTCCAGCTCGGCAAGCTGCAGCTTGTCGTTCACGCCCATGACCTCCGTCGCCGTGGGCGCGATGACCGCATTCACCTTCAGACCGCTCCGCACCGCCGCCACGATCACGTCGGTGAGGTAGTACTCACCCTGCGCGTTATCGTTCTTCAACTCCGACAGCCACTTCCGCAGCCGACCCGCGGGGAGGCACATCAGCCCCGTGTTGCATTCGTGGATCGCGCGCTCCTTGGTGTTCGCGTCCTTGTGCTCGACGATGCGCACGACGTTGCCTGCGCCGTCGCGCACGATGCGGCCGTAACCCGTCGGATCCGGCAGCATCACGCTCAGGATCGCGATCGACTTCTCGCCCGCCTCGGCGACGAGCCGCGCGAGCGTCTCGAGCTGCACGAGCGGTACGTCGCCGTAGAGCACCAGCACGAGGTGATCGTCCGGGACGTGGGGCATGGCCTGCGCGACGGCGTGTCCCGTGCCGTGCTGCTCGGCCTGCAGCACCCAGCCCACCTCGCTCCCCGGAAACGCGTCCAGGACCTGCTCTCCGCCGTGCCCGTACACGACGTAGGTCGTTGCGGCCTGCAGCCCGCGCGCGGTGTCGAGTACGTGCCCGAGGAGCGGCTTGCCGGCGAGCGGCTGCAGCACCTTCGGCAGGTCGGACTTCATGCGCTTGCCCTGGCCGGCGGCCAGGATCACGACGGAAAGGGACATGGGGCGGTCCGGTTCTGGGCGTTGCGGAGCATTGTACCGAAGGCCCGTCCGCCGCCATTCGCATCGACGACGACGGCTCGCGCATCCTTTCGGCCGATCCCTACCGCACTGCGGCATGACCCCGCCGCGACCCGGGCGTAGAGTCGCCACCCACGGGGGATACACCCCGCAACAACAAGCGCGGAACCACCCGCGCGTATTCGACTCTGGGGAGTACAAAGATGACGATGAGACTTCGTGCGCTCGGCGCACTGGCCGGTATTGTCCTGTCGTTCGCGATCGCCGGGAGTGCGGCGGCGGCCGACCGTCCGTACACGGAAGGGCCGGTGTCGGTCGTTTCGTCGATCCGGACCGAGCCCGGCATGTTCGATACCTACATGAAGTTCCTGGCGACGACCTACAAGCAGCTGATGGAAGAGAACAAGAAGGCGGGGAACATCATCGACTACGCGGTCTACCAGACGCGCCCACGGGGCCCGAACGACCCGAACCTGTACCTGGTGGTGACCTACAAGAACATGGCGGCCTTCGACGGCCTTTCCGACCGCATGGATGCCATCCAGGAGAGGCTCGTCGGCAACCAGGAGCAGCGCGACGCCGCCATGATTGCCCGAGGCAAGATGCGCACGCAGCTCGGCAGCGAGGTGATTCAGCAGATGATCCTGAAGTAGCCGTTCGGTCCGCCGGCTGAAACAAAAGGGCCCGCTTCATGCGGGCCCTTTTTTGCGCTGGGGACTGCCCCCGAAATAGGTGCCTGGCACCTATTTCCGCTTGCGCAGCTTCTGGATCGCCTGCAGCTGGGCGCTGATCGCCGCGAGCTCGGCCTCGGCGGTCGCGATCTCCTGCTTCTCGGTGCGGGCGCGCAGCGCCTCCTCGGCCGCCTTCTTCGCCTCGAGCACCTTGGCCTCGTCGAGGTCAGCGGCACGGATCGCCGTGTCCGAGAGGACATTGATGTGGTCAGGCTGCACCTCGAGGAAGCCGCCCTGCACCCACACCATCTCCTCCTCTTCCTTGCCCGGCACCTTGATGCGCACCGTGCCCGCCTTGATCTGCGTGATCAGCGGGGCGTGACGCGGGTAGATGCCGAGCTCGCCCATGATGCCCGGCAGCACCACGAACTCCGCGTCGCCGGAGTAGATGGCCTCCTCGGCGCTGACGACATCGATCTTGATGGTGGCGGCCATGGCGGCTCCGTTACTGCAGCTTCTTCGCCTTCTCGGCGGCCTCTTCGATCGTGCCGATCATGTAGAACGCCTGCTCCGGCAGGTGGTCGTACTCGCCCGCGACGATCGCCTTGAACCCCCGGATCGTGTCCTTGAGCGGCACGAACTTGCCCG